>JBNMQC010000013.1:0-31903 GCA_051277445.1 Bermanella sp.
CACTAGATGTGCCGGCTGCATTCACACTACTACCGTCAAAATCACCGTAACCATTGATGTAAGTAAAACCGGCGGTCATTTGTGCACGGTCTAATTCAGTCATGGCAGCAGGGTTGTAGAAAACCACTGAGGCGTCTTCAGCCATGGCTGCGCGGCCAGCGTGGGCGGTACCCATACCAGCAGCTGATTGTTCGTTAAGTTTGTAACCTGAGGCCATTGCAAGAGTTGGCAGGATGCTCGCTGCCACGATCGCTGATCTTAAAGCTATTTTTTTGTTGATCACGATATATACCTTTTTAACAAGCTAGAGTACGCCGTCACTTAAAGCTGAACGGCCCTGTCTTCCACTATTATTTTTATATTGGAAATAATGCGCCGCAGTATGCCAATGGACAAAAGATGCCACCACTATAAATTAACTAAAAACACACTGTTTTATGCTTTTTTGACGATTAAGTGATCAGACGGGAACTTTTTGCCGTACATATGTACCAGTAAAAAATAACTGGCAAGATTGCGATTATTGTTCCACAATAGGAACAGTACTGAACTTTAAGCAGGCATTACCATGGAACAATTTGATCTTAACGAAATCGCTATTTTCGTCAAAGTGGTGGACGCTGGCAGTTTCACTGGGGCCGCAAAATCTCTGGGGCTGCCAAAGTCCACTGTGAGCCGCAAGATAACACAACTTGAAGAACGCCTAGGTGTACGCCTTTTACAACGCACCACTCGTACCCTTAGCCTGACGGATACCGGCAGCGCGTATTACAACCAGTGTTCGCGCATCATCAGCGATGTGGAAGAAGCCAACATTGCCGTGACTGAGATGCAGAGCAAACCCCAAGGCTTATTGCGCATTACGGCGCCTATGCTGTTTGGGGCTGAGGTCTTAAGTGATTTAATTTCTGAGTTTTTGCAGTCCAACCCTGAGATTCAATTGGATGTGGTGCTGACAGACCAACCTCTGGATCTAATCCAAGAAGGCATCGACGTGGCATTCCGTGTGGGTCACCTAGCAGACTCGTCGTTGATCGCACGCTCACTGGGTAATATTCAAACCGTGACCTGTGCAAGCCCCGCTTACCTTGATAAAAATGGCTCCCCTTCTCACCCGAACGAGCTGCTCAACCATGTCACCATGAGTTGGAAGGCGCGTAATATCTGGGAATACGACACACCCGAAGCGGTGAGCGTGGATCTACGCTCAAAAGTCATTGTGAACGATGCTTTAAGTATGCGTAAGATGGCACTGAATGGATTAGGCATCGCTCGCTTACCTGCCTTTTTGTGTGCTGACGATATTAAGCAAGGTCGCCTGTTACCTCTTCTGTGTGATTGGTCAAATAAGAGTACGCCGATCCATGCGCTGTATCCAAGCAACCGTCACCTAAGTGTGAAAGTACGCTCTTTTGTGGACTTCATTGTGGAAGCATTAAGGACTGAACAGCCTTGGAATGTGGACTTTTCTGACATTCATGCCTGCGATGCGCTGCACCGTTAAGCACGCTTACTATTAACGAAAGTTAGCTCGCCTAGCTTTCGTTAATAATTTGCAGCAGTTTTTTACGCTGCTCGGCGGTAAATTTCACCTTATCATTGGATAAGAACACACCCAGTTCTTTGATCACGTTCTGAAAATTCTCATCCAATTGCAAGCCCTTAGAGAAAACAGCATTGGTGGTGTGTAAGCCATATTCCATGACTTTTTCTAGTGCCCGCTCTTGCTCTTCATGCAGGGCCAGATTCACGATCACTTCATTGATGCCGTCCGACATGTTTTCAACCACATCCGCTATATCCTTCATAACGTTTTGATAACCGATGTCGATCTCTTCCATCATGTTTTGCATTTTAATGGATAAACTGCGCATCATCTGCTGCTGATCTTGCACTTGCTGGACATTCTCAAGTGCTTTTAGACGGGCATCGGCACCTTGTAAAAGAGAAAATAAGTTGTCTTTTAACGCACCGTATTTCTTTTCATCATCCACCGGCATGTCTTTTACCAGTACAGAGACTTGCTCGTAATTCATCACACTACGTTTGCCAAAATCAATATAACGGCCGTCATGTTGCAGCTCCCACATGAGCTTGGATTCAAGTTCACGTTCCATGCCGGATGCTTCCATGTTTTTAACACCCATCTCACTTCTCAGCTGAACACTGGACTTTAACCCATACGCGTTGACCGCTTGCAACAAACGCATGCCAAGCTCGTCAAGGTTATTGCACTGGTGCACTTCTAATAAGAACTGAATGTTGATGCCCAGGTCAGACGTATCCGACATGGCAATGAAGGCCAGCTCTGTGGCTTGTTTCACTTGGGCCTGCAGCTGGTCGTTGGCAATTTTATTGATGATGAGCTTTTCACAGCGCATGGCCAGCTCACTTTCGTGAGCGTCCATATCAATGATGTCATCACAGCCCATTTCAAACGCTTGCACGCTGGTGTGCTGCAAACTTGCACCATGCAGAACAATAATGGGGACACTATCAAAGCCATCTTTATTACGAATACTTTGAATCAGCTCCAGCTCTTGAGGGCCTGATTCAACGAAATCTAAGACAATCAGCTTGGTATTTTCGGCTAAGTGCGCAAGTAATTGCGCTTCGATAGGGTATTGCTTGAGTTGGTAGCGCTCGCCAAGACTATCAACCAATAGCCTTGGACGCTCGCTGAGAATGGAGATTATGTTTTGGCCGTCCATGAGATCTACACCTTAATGCATTATTAAGGTGTAGCTCACAGGCTATAATTTGCCAAGTATTCACAGGATTAAATCACGCCGATTTCACGGGCTTTTATGATGGCTTGCGTGCGACTCTTAACGCCTAATTTGCCATTGATTCGCCGAGCGTGGGTCTTCACTGTATGCAAACTAATGAATAGGCGTTCGGCGATCTCTTGGTTACTCAAGCCTTCTGCAATCAGTTTTAACACCGCCAGTTCGCGCTGACTGATGATACTGCGCACCTGCGCAAAGGCTTGATTGTGATGCCCCTGATCATTGAGCTCAATATTGCTGAGAATCGTACGTACAAATTCTTTTTGTTTTATGTTGCTGGGCAGTTGCTGATACAAGGCCGCCATGCCTGGGCTATATTCAATGAAGGGCATGATACAAAAGTTTTTTTCAGCCATGGCAATGGCTTTACGAAAATCTTGTAGTGCGTTGTCTTCTTGGCCAAGCTGATAACGCAATAACGCGCGCATGAGATAAATAAAAATCAACGCAAAGCCTTGTTGATTCTGCCCATTATCATCTAGTTTTTTATCCAACTGCTTTAAGGCCAGCTTGTGCTGACCCGCAATGGATTTGGCCCTTACTGAAAACACATCCACCAGCCCTTTTAAGTCAGGGTAGTGCTCTGGAGACAGGCTATATTCGTTTTGCTCAAGCAAACCATGCAAGTATTTAAGGTTAGCCTGGGCGGTATCAATTTTGTTTTCATCTATCAATAAATTAACGCGCATGGTCGATAACCATGGCTGATAGATAAACCCAGGGACCGACCAATATTGCAAAATGGCTTCAACTTTGGATAGGTAATCATAGGCTTTTTCTAACTGCCCGCGCTGACGCGCGAGATTATTGAGCAGCACATACCCCATAATGATATAGGAATCATGGCATTGCTCAGATATCTCGATGCCTTGCACTAATAGTTTTTCGGCTTCATCGCTGCGGTTTCTTAGCCAAACCATATAACCTTTGTAAATCAGTAAACGTCCATACGCCGCCGCACGCTGGCGATTAGGTAAACGCTCAGATAACGCTAGGCCTTCATTTAATAACTTTTCAGCCAGATGTAAATTGCCCTTCACTTGCTCGATTCTGGCTTGCTCATGCAGGGCCAACATTTCTAAATGCACACTGCCCACAGCTCGTGCCGTTTCGAATGACAAGCGATTATAATGACGCGCTTCGCTTAACTTGTTTAACGTCATATAAACGTTCGACAAATTAAAGTACGTGATCGCCTTGGCCACATAGTGGCCATCTTCCAGTTTTTCTAATGCTTGGCGACATAACTGAATCGCGTTATTAATCTTGCCACGACAGCGGGCAATGTAAGCACGAATCGCAAATAATTGACCGGAGATACCATCAGAGATCACAGATTTATCCGCCACGGTAAATCGATCCATTTGGGCCATTAATCGCTCGGCATCGTCTAGCTGTTGTGCAAATGCCAGTGTCCAACTAAAAATAATCACCAGTCTTGGGGAGACGGTAATCACATCATCGGGTAATTGTTTTTTCCACGCCAAAAGCTGCGCGATGTCTTGTTCTTCTAAAATGGCTTCGGCTGTGGTTTGCAATAAATGCGCAGCTTGCTGCTTATTGCCCGCTTTTAGCGCCATTTCTACGGCTTCCACATAATGACCATGTTGATGCAACCACGCACTGGCCCTCTCTAATTCATCCAGACGTGTGAGCCCATCCACTAAACTGGATAAATACACGTCCAGTAATGGGTGTAAGTAAAACCAGCTGTTTTGTTTTTCATCTGCGATAACAAGGGCATGTTTATTTGCCAAGGTTGTAAGCGCTCTGGGCGAGCCATCACTGTCATACACAGCGTCAATGTACAAGCCGCTGGCTTTGCCGATATACGCTAGGCGAGCACATAGCAGGTATTCATTGTCATCAATTAATGGACGCCACAACTGTTCGAAGTACTCATTTAATACGCGCTCATCACCTTTTATCTTAGTGGTGTGAGTGGATTGGTATACCTCTTTAATGAGAACCAAGCCCGCAAACCAACCAGCACTTTGGCGGAATATTTCATCGATCTGAATCGGCTCTAAAGGCTCTTTAATAACATTCGACAACCATTGCAGGGTTTCACCTTTATTCAAAGCAAGGTCATGTTCGTTGTATCGAACGCATTGCCCTTGGGCCACCAAACGCGCAACTTCAATGGGAAACACAAAGGAACAAGTGAAATACAACTTCAGATTCGGGGAGGCATAAGCCATCAGCGCTTTAAGTATATCTAGGCTGTCTTCGTTATGAATATGATGCACATCATCCAGCGCAAGGTGCAGTAATTGAGTCATCGCAGCCAATTCTTGGTGCAACAGGGCAATAATCGCTTCGAGGGGCTTACCGTCCTCTAATGCTTTTAGGGACTTTTTAACGCACTTGTTATCGGCAGAGTGAATGGCACAAATTAAATAGGTAAGCAGGCGTAAAGGTTCATTCTCTTTTGGGTCCAGCGTTAACCAAGCCACCGCCTCTTTGTGCTGTTTTTTTTGATGTAACCACTGCGCTAGGGAAAGTGACTTACCATAGCCAGGTGCGGCTTCAAGAATATGGAAATGACTCGAGGAATACTGTTCAAGCTTAGCCATCACCGCATCACGGCGAATGAAATTCAGCGGCAACAACGGCAGCTGTAACTTCATGGCCAATACTCGGATACGACTTTCAGAGAGTGTTTTAACTACAGAGTTTTCAATGGAAAACACAACTTCGCCCCTGACTTTTTTATTATTTTATAATCAATGGTACTAAGACTGGATACGCCAATTTATCCTATGCATAAGAACACTTAGCATTACCAATATCAAGAGTTGATTTAAATATGGCAAGATTGGCGCAATAGGCCCAACCCATTTGGATTAAGCCACTTATTAACACCCAATAAAAAAGCCCTTGCTCAAGAGCAAGGGCTTTTCTTTATACCAATTAACCTCAGTTAATTAGCGAACACCAGAGCGGCGAAGCGCTGAAGGTGTGTAGTCTTTTTCACTACGAGTGAAACCAAAGTTATATGGCTTAGACTCTTCGTTATCCAAGCCTAGGGCTAGGTAACGACCAGACTGCAGGTCATATAGGGTTTCGATGGTGTACCAAGGCACTTTATGGTCATAGAAGAACATGTTGTGTGCTTCGGCTACACGCCATAGGTCACCACGGCCATCGAAGTGGTCGATTTCAGTAGCTTGCCAAGTATCTTCATCAATGTAGAAGGTACGCTTACCATAGATATGGCGCTGACCTTCTTTCAAAGTGGACTCAACATGCCAAACACGGTGTAACTCATAACGAGTTAGATCTTGGTTGATGTGACCGGCTTTGATGATGTCGTCATATTTAACATCGCCAGAGTTCAGCTTGTAAGAGTTATACGGAACGTAGATCTCTTTTTTACCGATTAACTTCCAGTTGTAACGATCTGGTGCACCGTTGTACATGTCGAAGTTATCCGAGGTACGTAGGCCATCAGATGCCGTACCAGGACCGTCGTAAGCTACCTGAGGCGCGCGACGTACACGACGCTGACCGGCGTTATAGATCCACGCTTTACGTGGCTCTTTTACTTGGTCCAATGTTTCATGAACAAGCAGAACGTTACCCGCTAGACGCGCCGGAGACACCACTTCTTGCTTGAAGTAAAACAAGATGTTGTTGTCTTTCATGGTGGCTGGGTTGTAATCGCTAAGTTTATTTTTGAAGGTAAATTCATCATTAAACTTAACCATGGTGTAAGAACCGTTTGCTTGTGGTGTCGCTTGACCCACAACACGGCTTACACTGCCACCACGGTAACGCACGATGTGGTTCCAGATCACTTCCATGCCATCAGCAGGAATTGGAAAAGGCACACCCACGTCATAGTTAGACATACCGTTACCGCCATCCACTAACTTAGTTTTAGTGGCGTTTTCTTTGGTCTTGTCATACACGTGTTGTGGATAACCTGAGCTACGACGAGTTTGGTAAACCGGCATCTTGTAGGTATCAGGGTATTTCTTAAACATCGCAATTTGACCTTCGGTCAAGTTCGCGGCGTATTTTGTGTAGTTTTGCGCAGTAATGGTGAACTGCACCTTGTCACCTGGGAATGGGTCAATGTGCTTATCGCCCGTTTTAAAACCCGCTGGTGATTCAATGCCGCCGGTCCACGCAGGGATCGCACCGCCATTACCTTTACGTTCTGCACCGATAGGCGTCAGGTCTTTACCTAAACGCGCCGCTTCTGATGCTGATACGGCTGCCAGTACGTTGCCGGCCGCCAGGGACAGCGCGATTGCTGTCCCGATTAGTGTTTTCTTCATTAACATATCAATTCCTTAACAATTAGAGCTTACAAAAAAGTGTAGCAGTTAGAACGTCACTTTCAGGTTCAAGCTAACATTGTCACGATCTTTCAATTGGTCGTATTTGCTGCCTTCGTACATGGTGTAAGCAATACCACCGCTATAAGCATTCAGGTAATCAAAGTTCAACGCAATGTCAGTCTTAATACGACCATCTACAAACGCACCGCCTGGCTCTGGCGCTGTACCTTCATCCAAACCGATAGATAGCTGTGGTTTTAGGTTGGCACCCAATAGCGCATTTGGATAATCCAAAGAGGCACGAGCACGAATACCGTAAGATAGTTCATCAACATAACCGTCATTGGTACAGTAATCGGTATTTAAGTTAGCAGTGGTATTACGATCACCATTAGCTAGAGTAGGAGCAGTACAAAGGTCACCCGTGCTCACACTTGAATCAGGAATCGTACCGATACCGTAGGCACCAGAACGGCCGTAACGGGCATCTTCAAGATCCGGTAAGTCAGGCACATAAGTCGCACCAATTTCAGATACAAAGCTTAAACGGCTTGCACCCAACACTTGGTCAAAGAACTTGATAAAGGTCATTTGCGCTTGGTAAACATCAAAACGGTCGAAACCATCAAATGCTTCACCAGATAACGACGCAATGGCATCCGCTTCAGATAGATTGCTATCAGCAGCTAATAACGGCGCAATAATTTGCTGAGTTAACAAGCTTGCTGGATTACGTAAACCACCTTGTAGCAACTCAAACGCATTCCACTGGAATGGCACGTCTTGCTTCATGCTGATTTCACCACCAATTGACCAGCCACTTTCCGTACCACGGCTAAATGATAGGCCAGTCAGCTTGATGTCTTCTGGGTAAACGATTTGATAAATCGGGGTTGCACCATTCGCACCACCAGACGCTTCACCAGAAATAAGTGGCAAACGGCTGTGAATGTTCATGTGGTATAGACCAAATTCAGTATCGCCCAAGGCTTCAGAGTACCAACGAAGTGCCAAACCAAATTGGCCATCATCACTTGGCTCATCATCAGGCGTAACACGAGGCGTAATCAACTGAGAGCTTGTTAAGCTGTTTTCAGCAATCACTAATTCATCTGTTACACCACCAAGGAATACAGGGCCACAACCATCAGCAATCAATTCAGTTGTAGAGAAGAACGTACCGCAACCATCTGGGCGAGTTTTTTCCCACTCAAGTTGGTAGAAGGCTTCTAAGGTTACGTTATCGGTTAAACCGAACGAACCGTATGCCATGTTTACCGGCAGCAGTACTTCTTTTACTTCCACACCCGGCTTACGAATCGCAGACGCGTTCACTGGGTTAATGGAGTTAATACCACCTAGGATGAATGTACTCTCGCCCCAGCTAACAACCTGACGACCCAAACGCAAAGACGTAGGGGTGTCACCTAGGTAACCGTTGTACCAAACAAAGGCGTCTAGCAAGTCATAGCCACTACCCGCTGAGTCTTTTGTTTCATCAATGTAAGGCTTGAAGTTTGGATCTTCATCCATGATCACGGTGTCATAAAACGCAGAACCACGCACAAATGCACCAAAGTCATCCCATACTAATTCAAGATCAATGTTACCTTTTACAACATTGGTAATCACATCGTTCTTTTCATAGTTAAGGGTACCGTCATCATAGTTATACGTAGAACCGGTTTGTGTACCACCTGCAGGCGAGAAGTTCGTACCTAAAGCTGTGTTCGCATTCATTGGGTGCACTTGTTTTAGATCAGGGTCTTCTGTTCTAAAACCAATACCGTATGAAATACTGGTGTTTAGCTGGCCGGATACCGGGCCTGCGTTAAATTCGATCGCCTGACTGTTGGCCGCGCTCAGCGCGGCAACAGCAAGTGCTAGTGTTTTTATTTTATTCATTCCAGACCTCTTATTATTTATATTCTGTGTCATGGTTTAGGTCTTAATTAAGGGGCTTCGCCCAAAACATCGTCATTTGCAACCGAAATAGCAGCACCTGCTGAACCAACAAAAGTAGCAGTTTCAGTTACCATCTCGGTGAACACCGCTACAGAGTCAGCTGAAGAGAATGTACCGTGAGTACCTTGGTTGAATTTAGTAACAGGGTAGCTTTGTACTTGGTTAGCGCCTGCTGTATCAACTTCTGTACTACCTAACAATTCGATCATGGGGTCTGTACCGGCCAGAGGCAAACGAGCCGTCTCTTGGGTCGCTGCGGTCGTCGAATTAGGAATAACGGTATCCGCAGGGTAAACACCCAAAGCAATCAAGCTATCTGGTAATTTCGTTGTTTCAGTGTCGCTGTCTGCACTGGATATTGCACCACCACCGATCATTTCAATGATCATGGTATTAGTCGCAGAGCTTTCTCCTGATTTCAAATCACTTACAAAGTTCATTGGGTCACCAGAATCAACCGTTGCTTGGAAGGTTGTCATGAAGCCCTCAAACGCAGAGTCACCTTGCTGAATACCCGCAGCAGCGCTTAGACCGCCAAGAATTGGAGGACCGTAACTACCAGAGTTTTCAAGTAACTTAGTCAAACCACCACCAGGAGTAGCAAGAACTGCAGACTGGATTAATGGAAGTGTAGGCTTAGCAGAACCACCAGATGCTACAACAGGGATATTAGCCGCAATCTGAACGGTTTCATCGTTGTTTACAGCAACAAAACTTGTACCAACAATAGCTCCTAGGGAATGGCCAACGTAGGAAACATTATCGACATCAAGATCTGGATTGCCATCACCATCAATATCAATAGTTGCAAGCGTGGCATTCAGGTTAAGCAAATCCATAACCGCTTGACGATTATTATCACGAGTACGCTGGAAGTTCGTTAGCTGAATATAAAGATCACCTGATTTACCTGCCTTAGTATCACCCCAAGTCATAGGTACAGGAGTCGAGCCACTTAGATATAGATTTTCATGGCGTTCAGCTAAGTCTGCAAGGAGAGAGTTCGCATCGGCCGTAACTAAGGTTTCTACTGCTGCAGCAAAAGGTGCGACACCGGCTGCTAAAGTAGTGTCGTTACGCTCAATAGTTAAACCAAGTACCGAGTTAGTAATATCATTACCATTACGATCAGAACTTAATGGTGCAATACCGTGATGCGGTAAATCCATCGCCACGACAACTGAACAGGTATTTTGAGCCAATTGAGCACCCATTAATAAGGTGCCTGCTCGGTGAACAGTAAAGCCATGCTGCGAAATAATAACAGGCCACTTGTTATCACCATTTCGAGCACAAGTACCAGCCTGCTCAAGGCCAGTTATACCCGCGACACTATCTTCAGCTGCTTTACCCGCAACTAATGCATCATATGAAGCATCTGTAGCTTTAGTTGCATCTACTGGCTCAATAAACATAAGTGGCGCAACTGTCTTGCGCTGCTCTTGAGCAAACGGGAAACGATAAGTGACGTTAGTCGAGCCATCGTTATCTTTTGGTGGGGTAGTACCAGCATCATTCCCGTTTAAACCATCCAATACTCCACCGACAACCGCGTTAGCCTCCCAAGACGCAACCTGGTTAACATCAGTCAACGTAGTTGTGTACTGAGGCAACTCAATTGCACCTTGACTCACAAGTACTTTATTACCACCTAAAGCGGCAGTATCAGAATTTAAAGCGAATAATGGTACTTGGTTTTTAACAATCAAAGGATCTGCATTAAGAACCAAGCCAGTAATGGCTTCGTAATCACGATTACGTGGGCTTTCATAGGCAATACCATCACCTAGATCCGTAGTTAGGGCTGTATTAATCAGATAACCCGCAGCAAATATCGATTGATCGCCGGCATCGGTCACACCCAACGCATTTGCAGCACCTTTAAGCCCGGCTACTTCAGGGTCTGTAGTAAGGCCTTCAGATTTAGCTAAAGCTATTAACCCTTCAGCGACTGTTGCGTTGTTTAACGCAACATCAGACTCAGCCCAGTATCCAGGGTAAGCCATTGATTTTAGAACAGCCGTAGGGTCAGTGGTTGTAAATGCTGAAGAGATCACAACGCTAGCAGGATCAAAACCCACTGCAGCAGGGTTTGCACCTGAAGCTGCTGCTGCAATACCCTCCCAGCCGTTAACAGCCTTAGATACATCCACCAAAGCAGAAGATGCGAACTTAGAAGCATCACCCGCCTTAATAACTGCGTAATCTGGAGAAGGCTTCAAACTCGCGCCAGCAGTAGTTTCAACCCCATTAGTAATAATTACGATGTATTTACTCTTTGGATCTAAAGGCTTAGTTGGACTAACACGAATCGTATTATTGGTACCGCCATCGAGGCCAAGAACGCTGACCTCGTAGTCACCTGCAACAGAGCTTGCCTGTAATGCTTGAAGAAAAGTAACGTTAGTTCCCAGTTTAGTTGTAACCGTAGCTGCGTCACCCGCAAAATTTTCAGCCGCTAGTAGCGCACCAAAATGCGTTAAATCCAAAGCTTCATAATTCAATGGAGACAATGCTTCAAAGTCTTCATCATCACCAGCAATGTTATAGCCAGTACCATCAGTACCAACCACATCAGGAAAAATAAAGTTAGCTTGAACATCTGCCTTACTAGGTACTTTCACCAAAATAACATTGGTACCTTTCACAATTGAATCAGGATCAATGCTGCCGCTTACTGGTATATCGATAGGTGCGATTGTAGATATACCATCAATATCATTCAGTGCTTCAAGAACAGGGTTGCCTGCAGTTGCACCAACACTTGCCGTGCCGTCAGTTGATGGCGCTGCAGCAAAAATCAAATCAATCCCAAGAGGTAGTCGAGAGTTTACGGGGTCAAATATTGGAAAGGTTCCGTAATTAGCTAGAAACTCTTCCTGCTGTTTTTGAAGATCAGGCTTGGCACCCGAGTTGGCAGTTGTACTGCTTATATCGCAACCTGCGAGTCCCACCAGCGAGGCGGTGACGGCAAGACTTAATAGGGATTTTTTAAGCATAGGAGTAGTTCCCCTTGTTTTTATGATTGTTAGGACTTGCTTAATAGTTGAGGCCATAGCCCATTTAACTGCCCCCGAATATAACGAAGGGGCACTCAAATAAGATCACACTAAAGTATGATTAACCGCATGGTAGTGGGCTTAATCCAAGTTTTTATTCAAACGACCGTTTGAACGCGGTACGCCTGTACTAACTTTAGAGTGATTACACTAAGTGATACCAATATGTCTGGATTTGATACAACCAGCAAGGACATTCTGTGGTTTTTGCCGTCATTTCTGGTTAAAAAAGGTTATTTCTGGCCGAAGCCAACATAAAAATCTGCCGCGTCACCTCAAGGTTCAGCCGACAATGGTGACCTGTGGCGAAGCTTGCTACAATTTGCGCCCTTGTTTAATCGCTCTATCATTTGAGTGTCTCTGGGTGCTCTTTCATTCTGTGTGAGGTTTTTATGTCTAATCAAGATTCTGTTGTTATCGTAAGTGGTGTGCGTACCCCCATGGGCGGCTTTCAAGGCAGCTTAGCCGACGTATCCGCCACTGACCTTGGCGCGGTTGTTATTAAAGAGGCGGTTGAACGCGCTGGCCTTAAGCCTGAAGACGTTCAAGAAGTGATCATGGGTAATGTACTGCCAGCTGGCCTTAAACAAGGCCCAGCTCGTCAAGCCATGCGCAAAGCGGGTTTGCCTGATTTCACGGGCGCCACCACCATCAACAAGCTATGTGGTTCTGGCATGAAAGCCACTATGTTTGCTCACGATTTGATTAAAGCGGGCACCAACAGCGTGATGGTCGCCGGTGGCATGGAAAGCATGTCTAATGCCCCTTACATCTTGCCAAACGCCCGTAAAGGTTACCGCATGGGTCACGCCGACCAAGCCATGGACCACATGTTTTTAGATGGTCTAGAAGACGCCGAAACAGGTCGCCTAATGGGTAGCTTTGCACAAGACGTGGCCGACAAAAAAGGCTACAGCCGTGAAGACATGGATAACTACGCCATTCAATCTTTAAGCCGCGCAAAAGCCGCCATTGAAGCGGGGTTACTGAAAGATGAGATCATCCCTGTGACTGTTAAAACTCGTCGTGGTGAAACTCTCGTTGAGCATGATGAGCAGCCGTTCAATGCCAACATTGAGAAGATCCCTACTCTGCGCCCTGCGTTCAAAAAAGACGGTACCATTACCGCAGCCAACGCCTCTTCTATTTCAGATGGCGCTTCTGCCCTTGTCTTGATGAGTGAAAGCGAAGCCACCGCTCGCGGCCTTAAGCCACTTGCGCGCATTGTGGGTCACGCGACTCAGTCTCAACACCCAAGCGAATTCACCATTGCACCGGTTGGCGCCATTGAAAACCTATTCGCTAAAACGGGTTGGACGAAAGACGATGTGGATTTATTTGAAATCAACGAAGCGTTCGCCATGGTGGCCATGATGCCAATTCTGGATCTTGGTTTAGACCCAGAAACCGTGAACATCTTCGGCGGTGCCTGTGCCCAAGGTCACCCAGTGGGTTCAACTGGTTCTCGTTTAATCGTAACTCTAATGAACGCACTTAAAGTGAAAGGCAAAACCAAGGGTGTTGCGGCACTGTGTATTGGTGGTGGTGAAGCCACGGCCATGGCGATTGAATTGATCTAATTCCTCGCTGTTCAAAAAAACCGCTTACGCAGTCATGTGTAAGCGGTTTTTTTATGGGTGTGCTCTTGAGCTTAAAATCATCGGGGGCAAGCACCCTGCTATGTACTCATAAAAAACGACATCGACTTTTTTGTCTTTTTCTGGCAAATTCCCTGCTTCATTTTAATGCCCCCATTTTTGTTAAGGATTAACATGCTGATTAGCAATATTGAAATCATTCCCGGTAAACGTGTCAGCAACCACTTAGGACTGGTACAAGGCAGCACCGTTCGAGCCAAACACGCAGGGCGCGACATCATGGCTGGCTTTAAAAACATTGTGGGTGGTGAGCTGAAAGGTTATACCGAGCTACTACAAGAGTCCCGCCAAGAAGCGGTTGATCGTATGTGCGAACAAGCTAAGGCCATCGGCGCTAACGCGGTGATCAATGTGCGCTTTTCGACTTCTTCTATTACGGCCGGTGCGTCTGAGATTTTAGCCTATGGTACTGCCGTGATTATCGAGGGCTAAATATGGAAGGCTTTATACAGCTTGGCATATTCATTTGCCTCTTATTAACCGGCTATATTTTTGGTAGGCGCGCCGAGAAAAAACACTATCAAAGTATTATTGAGCGCGAAGATCAATTTCGACATATTTTTGTCTCCACCGAACGCCTACCCAGTGCCGACTTTGTTCGCCATGATACGCAGCTGGTTTCGGGCAGTGTGGTGATCTCGGTGGATTATTTTAAAGTGATTATCGCTGGCTTAAAAACCCTCGTTGGCGGTCACTTAACGGCCTATGAATCTCTGCTGGATCGCGCGCGCCGTGAAGCCTTGCTTCGCATGCAACAGCAAGCCAATGACATAGGTGCACAAGCCATCATTAATACAAAATTTGAAACCAGTCGAATCTCTGGCAACGCCAATAAAAGTGTCGGTTCCATTGAAGTACTAGCCTATGGCACAGGAATGATCGCTAAATAACCATGCACAAACAAAACCCTAAATTCCCTGAAGGCATTAATGCCTCACAAGAACAGCCACTTAAAGAGTTTTTCTTATTGGTATTTGGGATTGTGTTTGCGATTATTTTATTTGTGGCTTGTGTCAGTTACTTTGCACAAGCCCTCTCCCCTTATATTCCCTTTGCTTGGGAAAAATCCTGGGCATCGGCGGTGGTACCCAATAAAGATCATGCAACACAAGACGATCTTAACAACCAAGATGCTCAACACGCTTTGCAAGATTTATTACTTAAGCTCAGTCCAGCACAAAACACAGACGACATCAGTTTCGATGTTCACCTAATCCATGATGCAACACCTAATGCGTTTGCCACGTTGGGCGGTCAAATTTTTGTGACTACGGGATTAATTCAACACATTGAAAGTGAAAATGGGTTAGCCATGGTACTGGCCCATGAAATGGCCCATGTGCAACACCGACACCCTATTCAATCGTTAAGTCGGGGCCTGATCATCCAATTGGTGGGCATGATGTTGTTTTCTGATAGCACCGCCGGTTCGTTATTAAACCAAGCTGGCATCATTACACTATTAAGCTTTAACCGGGATATGGAAAGAGAAGCGGACACAACCGCTGTAAAAGCCATTCGCCAATATTACGGCCACACCCAAGGCGCGGATGAATTCTTTAATGCCATGCTGGCCAAACATGATGACGAATTAAGTGTGGAGTTTTTTAATACACACCCTAAAACTCAAGCACGGGTTCATGATATTCAATCCATGCAAGCGGGGCTAGGTAAGCTAACCCCACTTGATCCTGCATTATTAGAATTACAAAAATAATGCATATCAGGAGCGGATTAATTCTGCGATATATCGCCTCAAATTAAGCTGTAGCCACTTGTCCAGATGACTGCTCGTCACATTGCAGAACATAGCGATTTTCTAAAAAGCCGCCATAGCCTTTCGTGTTACCTAAATCCTCGGGGAAGTAATCGCCCTTTTTATACGCAACCTTGCCATTGATGATCGTCACCTCGACGGCATCATCGTTGCGTTTCACTAAACGGTCCACACCAAAGCCTTCCATGGGGGCTTCGCTGATGCCGTCTACATCATCATTTAAGCCTTCTGGGTTAATGATCACCACATCCGCCCGATCCCCTTCGCGGATATGGCCTGCATCCAGACCAAACCAATCCGCCAAGTCTGCTGTCAGCTTATGTACGCCTCGTGCAACGCTCATGAATGGCGTACCGGCTAATTGCGCATCCCGTACATATTTTAAAAAGCGCAGCGGAAAGTTATACATGGCCAATGAACGAATATGCGCACCCGAGTCGCCAAAACCCACATGGGTGTATTCGCTATCGAGCAGCTTGTGCATGATTTCTGGGCGGTGATTGCCGTAATTGGTTTTCCACTTTAACTCTTTTTTATACTTTGTGGCTAAGTCAAAATACGCATCCACTGGGTCCACACCATAGGTTTCACCCACTTGCTCAAAGTTTTTACCAATTAAAGACTTGTCTGGGCAATCCGTGATCCAGCCATCGCTGAAGTCACGATGCCATAAACCTACGGTAAAAATTTCACTCACGTGCTTTTTAAATTCAGCGCGAAATTCAGGTTCATTGATTTTCTTGTACAAGGACACTTCATCTTTCATCATGTCGCGCAGCAAGGCACCGGTTTCAAACTCCTCAAACGCATTCACTTCTAAGCCTTCTAAATGAATGGTGAACGGCGCTGAAAGAGTTTGCCAGCGGAAATCACCGCGTAGTAGTTTATTGGCAATAAAACCGCTCACACGGGTAATGCGATGTAGAAACGGATTTGATTTCAGATCCAGCGCCGTCAACATGGTCACCTTCATTGGGCGGCGAAACAAACCATGGGCTTGCCATAAAAAGCCAAATACATTCACTTTCTTCACAGCATCCGGCGCGCCTTGTAAAATCGCATTGCGACGACGCAAAATTTTAAATAAGCGCTTAAACTCCCACCATGTGGAAAAAGTAGATGGCAGCGGGCGCGACCAAGCACGGTCACCATCAAGCTTATCCAGCTTGGTGGTCATCATGGACATACCTAAACAGCCTGCGTCTAATGCTTCTTCTAGCATGCGCTCCATGGTTTGCATTTCCACTTCTGTCGGTTTGGCATCACTGGTGGCGCGTTCAATGCCCATGGCAGCTACACGCATATCAGAGTGTCCAATAAAAGAACAAATATTCGGCCCTAATGCATGCTGTTCATAAAAGGCACGATAGCCTTTGGCGTCGGTCCATGTTTTCTTTTCTAATAAAATGGGTAACACCGCTTCACGGGGCACGGCTTCAACGCGGGTGAATAAATCTGAGCAATCTTCAGCATCAGAATTAACCATAGAGATAGAACATGAGCCAATGGCAATACTGGTGACACCGTGACGCACGGACTCTTTTAAAGCTGGGCTGGCGACCACTTCGGCATCGTAATGGCTGTGGATTTCAAGAAACCCTGGGGTCACCCATTTACCATTTGCATCGAAGACTTCTTTTGCTTCGGTCACATCAAGCGGGTTTTGACTAACCTTAACAATTTTACCATCTTTGATCGCCACATCCGCCTGAACGCCAGGTGCTTGCGAGCCATCAAAATAAGTGCCGTTTTTAATTAAAATATCAAACATCGTTTTTTCTCCGAACCTATTTCAAATAACGGCTGACCATTAAGATCACACCTGTCATAAGTAGCAGGCTATAAATAGCCACACGAAAATGTTCTTCTTTCACTTTGTGATGCAAGTAATTACCAAGCTTCACAGCCACCACAAGCAAGGGAATATAAAACAGCACATTGATTAACACTGGCTGCATGCGTCCATCGATTAAAAAGGCAACCGTAAGCAATGCATTAAGTGTGAACCAAACAAACACCATGGTGGCACGAAAACGGGCTTTATCAATTTGAGTGCCGGCAACGGCATACACCAACAACGGCCCACCACTGGCGAACAATCCATGGGTTATGCCTGCGCCTAATGTGATTATGCGGGTTAGCCATAAAGGGCGTTGACGGTCGGCGTGTTTGTGATACATGCGCCATAATTCACGACCTGCAAACCAAACAATCAATACGCCAAACGCCTGCTTTAACAACACATCATCAAAATAGGGTTTGGAAACATATCCCACGAGTGTTCCAAGTAACATGCCTGGCAAAATAACGGTTAGGAGTAACTGTTTATGTATGCTCTTACGATTTTTAAACGCCAGCACACTGGTCATGCAAATGTTAAGCGCCACTAAAATTGGCAATATTTGATCAATAGGTAAAAACAGCACACCCAAAGACAAGGCGATCACAATGCTGCCAAAGCCCGTCACGGCTTCTAAGGTGTAAGCCAGTAAAATAATGGCGCCAAAGACAACCCAAAGTAATTCCATAACACTCTCTTTATAACGAACAACCAAAAAACATGGCGTTAAACTTTTTCAACCGATGGTTTATCAAGGGCCGGCACATCCACAGGTGCGCTATTGGTTTGTGCACTGCCATCGTTAATGGGCATTCGAGACCAAACAAACGATAAGACTAAACCACTTACCAGATGCCACACGCCCCAAAAAGCGGCGATCAACAACATGCCCGATGCTTGAGGGAAAAAGGTAAAAATAATCACCAGAGCAAGGGCACCGTTTTGGATGCCAACCTCTAATGCAATGGCCCGACGGTCGGCAATGGGTAATTGAGCGAGCATGGCGCCAACATAACCAATGGTGATGGCGATGGCGTTATGGGCCACCACCAACCAGAAAAACAAATCAAAATACGCTAGAAATTGATCCGTATTTTTTGAAAACGCCAGACCGGCCAGCGCCATCATTAACACCATGGCAAAGACTTTTAATGGCGTTTCTATCTTCTTAGACAGATTAGGAAATCGAGGCCCCACAAACATACCCAGTAGTAAGGGCACACCCAGAACCAGCAACACCAAAAGCAATAAACCAATTGGATCCATTGAGATTTCGGTTAATAACGGGCGAGTGTTTGGGTTTAAATAGGCATATAACGCAAAGTTAAAGGGCGTCATCACACTGGCAGCTAAGCTCGACACGCCTGTCATGCTGACCGATACGGCTACATTGCCTTTTGCCATCCAGGTCATAATGTTTGAAAAGGTCCCACCTGGGCACGATGCCACTAATATCATGCCCAAAGACAACATAGGGTCGATATCCAAAGCAATGGTCACTAAACAGGTGACGGCAGGGAGTATTAAGAATTGAGCCAGTAAACCAATCACAGGGGCTTTGGGGTTACGTAAAATACGCTTAAAGTCCGAAGCGCGTAACTCCAGCGAGACACCAAACATCATGATGGCAATCATGGCATTCAACGCGATCAAACTTTCTGGATTAAACTCGATACTCACAGGATCCATATCCACCCTCTTTACATTTTTTATTTTTATTTCTTAAAATTGCTATGCGTTTAATTCACTGGCGAATTTTTTACTCATGGCTCGCAAAAACACACGGGGCATAACTTTATAAAGCACCGATGCAAACCAGGTGAATTGATCGGGAAATAAGCGCTCTTTATTTTTATGATGCGCAGCAATAATCGCGTCAGCCACATCATCCGCCGAGCCCATACCGCCCACCGTCGAGCGTGCGTGGGTGGCTTTTTTTCCGTCGTGGCCCAATGCATTTGACTCTATAGGCGTATCCAAAAAACTAGGGTACACCATTAAAATCTTCACACCGTACTGGCGAACCTCACAGCGCATCACTTCAAAAAACTGATGCAAGGCACTCTTGGCGGCACAGTATCCAGCACGGCCCAATACTGGCATCCAACCTGCCATAGAGCTGATATTAATAATGGTGCCTTGTGTTGCTTTTAATAACTCAAGCATGGCTAACGTCAGCTCCACCGGCCCTTGGTAATCCACCGCCATGACTTTACGGAACACGCTTGCATCGGTTTTTTCCACCAGTGATCGATGAGTAATGCCTGCGTTGTTTATCAATACATCCAGTCGGGCAAAGCGCTGTTGCACCTGTTGCGCCACCTCATCAATGGCCGCTTGACTGGTGATGTCCGCCACGATACTCAAAACATGCTCTTCATCGTTCAAGCTTTCGGCCCGCTGGGCCAGCAGTTCCGCTTGAACATCGACCATCACCATCACATACCCCATGGCGTGATAGCGCTGAGTCAGGGACCAGCCTAAACCACTTGCGGCGCCTGTGATCAAAACTACCTTTTGTCCTGTTAATGTCATGATACTGCCTGCAAAACTCGTAATCCGCATAAGATACCCGTGTTAAACACGGCAATCTTGACTCGTGAATCCATTTTTTGGCGCGAGATGTCAAAAAACTACACCTTCTCTGTAGACTAACCCAGTGTGGGACAAAGCGCAGCTTTCGACTCACCCGTTTATGTAATCAGCATTCATGGGTGCGTAGTCTTTACCAGGCAAAAAAAAGCCCCAATGCTTTCGCATCAGGGCTTTTTTGGATGAAGCATTTAAACGATTACGGGCGGTCGTCTAGCTCTTCATTTTCTTCTTCAGGTGGTAATAAGTCTTCACGACTAATTTGCATGTACAGCAGAATATTTGCCGATACATAAATCGATGAGTAAGTACCCACAACCACACCCACCGTTAAGGCCAAGGCAAAGTTATGAATCAATTCACCACCAACCCAAAGCAAGGCAAGCAACACTAACAAGGTGGTTAATGATGTCACCAAGGTACGCCCCAGTGTTTGTGTTAACGAACGGTTGATCACATCAATGGGTTGCATCTGACGAATAATACGAAAGTTTTCACGAATCCTATCCGCCACAACAATCGTATCGTTAAGCGAGTAACCAATTACCGCAAGTAAGGCGGCCAACACGGTTAAATCAAACTCGATTTGCATCAAGCTGAACAAACCTAAAATGATGATCACATCGTGCATTAACGCCACAACCGCACCCACAGAGAATTTAAACTGGAAGCGCGCGGCTACGTAAATCATCACAACGGCAAGGGCGAGCAATAATGCTAAGCCACCTTCGTCACGTAATTCTTCACCCACTTGTGAGCCAACAAATTCAGAACGACGCAGTACCACATCTTCTTCTGTGGCATCTTGCAGGACCTGCAACACTTCTTCACCTAGGTTGGCACGGTAAGACTCTTTCATGCGCACCAGTACATCTTCTTCGCTGCCGAAGTGCTGCACGGTGACATCTTCATAGCCTGAGCTTTCTAAGGTTTTACGAATGTCGTTAACGTTCGCGCCGGTTTCATAGGCCACTTCGATTAAGGTGCCGCCTGTGAAGTCCAAGCCGAGCTTTAGGCCTTGAGTAATCAGCGAGCCGATTGAAATAAGAATCAAGGCAATGGATAGGGCCGCTGCAACTTTACGCATGCCCATGAAGTTCATATCTTTCACATCATTCATGGTTAAACGCCCCCAATGGATAATTTTTCAACACGACGACCACCATAGATCAGGTTGATCATGGCGCGGGTTAACACGATGGCAGTAAACATAGAGGTGATAATACCGATGCTTAATGTCACAGCGAAACCTTTAACAGGGCCGGTGCCTACGGCAAACAAGATCACTGCCACAATTAAGGTGGTAATGTTGGCATCTAGAATGGTTAAGAAGGCTTTATCATAGCCGCTGTGAATCGCTTGCTGCGGATTCAAGCCCGCTTTTAATTCTTCACGTATGCGCGCAAATATGAGCACATTCGCATCCACCGCCATACCCACGGTTAGTACGATACCGGCAATGCCCGGCAGGGTTAACGTGGCACCAATCACTGACATCACCGCCAGCAACATGGTTAAGTTAAAGGCCAATGCGATGTTCGCCACCACACCAAATACGCGGTAATAAACCAACATAAAGATCAGCACCATGGCTAAACCAATTTGCACACTGGTCACACCTAGCTCAATATTTTCTTTACCCAAGCTTGGGCCTACGGTGCGTTCTTCAACAAAGTACATAGGCGCTGCCAGTGCACCGGCACGAAGCAGTAATGCCAGCTCCGATGATTCGGCAGGCTCTAACCCTGTAATACGGAAGCTGCTACCAAGGGCGCTTTGAATGGTGGCCAAGGAAATGATTTTTTTCTCGACGTATTTATCTTCAACCGCCACTTCAACGCCGTCTTGTGTTTCGTAACGAGTACGCACCTTGTGCTCAACAAACAATACCGCCATACGACGCTTAATGGCTTTTTTGGTGACTTGACCCATGATGGCACCGCCGGTGCTGTCTAGGTTGATATTCACCTGAGGCTGACTATTTTCATCAAACGATGGCTGCGCATTCGACACGTTATCACCGGTCACGATGATGGTTTTTTCTAAACGAGCACTGCGACCACGGGTTGGATCTTTAAAGCTGTATTCTTCTGTACTGAAACGGCTCGCGCTAGGCAAAGCCTCTAAACGAAATTCAAGGTTTGCCGCTTTACCTAAGATTTTCTTCGCTGCAGCGGTGTCTTGAACACCTGGCAACTCAATCACAATACGGTTACGACCTTGACGCTGAACTAATGGTTCGGCCACACCCAACTCATTCACACGGTTACGTATGGTGGTTAAGTTTTGCTTTAACGCATAGTCTTCGAATTCTTTGATTTTCGCAGGGGTGAGTTGCAGGGTTAACCAGAAACCATCGTCTTTATCTTGGGTTTCGGTTAAAAATTCTGGGTATTCACGACGCACATAGTTTTCCGCTTCATCACGGGTATCGGCTTTGGTGAATTTCACTTCAATGCTGTGATTCTCAGCAGAAACCACGCGCTTATAACGCAGCTTTTGTTCACGGAAGTTACGCTTAAGTGTATCGCGGTAACCGTCCACTCGCTGGTCTAAGAATTCGGCCATGTCCACTTCCATCAAGAAGTGCACACCACCACTTAAATCCAAACCTAATGTCATTGGGCCTGCGCCCATATCCATTAACCATTGTGGTGTCGTTGGCGCTAAGTTAAGGGCCACAATAAAGCCATCACCTAGTTCGCGCTGAATAATGCCTTTTGCTTGTAGTTGAAGCTCGGTGTCTTCGATGCGAATCAGTGCCGTTTTACCTTCTTGCAGCTCTTCACCGAAGTAAGCCACACCGTTTTCGTCTAATGCGGATAAAGCTTTGTTTAATGTGTATTCGTCAACCGAGTCACCGCTTTTGGTGGGGGTAATCTGCACAGCTGCATCGGGCGGGTATAAGTTTGGTAGGGAATAGACCACCCCTAAGGCACAAACCATGACGATGAGAAAATATTTCCACAAGGGGTACTTATTGAGCATAAGTCGATTCCTGACTGACCCGCTACGACATACTAGCAAGATCAAATGACATTTATTGTTGTAGGTTTTGTTGGCTCTTTATACAAGCATCCCCGCAACTGGGCGGGGATATTGGGCCATTTGAATAACTTGATTATTCGTTAATGGACTTGATCGTGCCTTTTGGTAAAACCGCTGAAACCGCTTGTTTTTGAACTGGAAGCTCAACACCGTCAGCGACTTTAATGATGGCGAAATCGTCAGTTACTTTAGTCACACGACCAAGAATACCGCCAGAAGTCACTACTTCAGAGCCTTTTTCAAGCGCCGCTAGTAACGCTTTGTGCTCTTTAGCGCGTTTAGATTGTGGACGCCATAATAGAAAGTAAAAAATTAATACAAAACCGCCTAAGAAGATAAGCTGTTCAATACCACCACCTGCAGCCGCTGGTGCACCTTCGGCAAACGCCGCGGCAGGTAGAAAGGCCGCTAATAGTAGAGTCAATTTAGACATTGTGTTTTCCTTACTCGTTTCGAGTACTGCTTTTATTAAAATGGTATGCCCCTTAATAGGGGCTAATCTTTTCAATTTAAAGGCAAAGGGCCATATTCCCCTTCACTTTCAATATTCTGTTTGCTTTTTAATCAGCCAGCGGGGGCACTGGCTTGCCACGCTTGGCGTAGAAGTCTTCAACAAAGTCGCTCAATGTACCTTCTTCAAGTGCCTTGCGCAAACCCGCCATAACCGTCTGATAGAAATGCAGGTTGTGGATAGTGTTTAACGTACACCCCTGAATCTCTTTGCACTTATCCAAATGGTGCAGGTACGCACGGCTGAAGTTCTGACAGGTATAACAGTCACAGGTTTCATCAATCGGGCCGTGATCGGTTTTATTCGATGCATTACGCAGCTTTAATACGCCCGTATCGGTGAATAAATGACCATTTCGGGCATTTCGAGTGGGCATCACGCAATCAAACATATCCACACCGCGACGCACGCCTTCCACCAAATCTTCTGGTTTGCCCACACCCATTAGGTAGCGCGGCTTATCTTCAGGCATCTTGTGAGCTAAATGATCGAGAATGCGCACCATGTCTTCTTTGGGCTCGCCCACTGATAAACCGCCAATGGCATAGCCGTCGAATTCAATATCGGTTAGACCGGCCAAGCTCACATCACGTAAATCTTCATACATGCCACCTTGGATAATACCGAATAACGCTGACTCGCTCTCACCATGGGCGTCTTTTGAGCGTTTCGCCCAACGCAGGCTCATCTCCATACTGTCTTTGGCTTCTTTATGAGTAGCCGGATACGGCGTGCACTCATCAAAAATCATCACGATATCACTGCCCAAAGCCGCCTGGATTTCCATGGACTTTTCAGGGGTTAATTCAACCTTATCGCCGTTCACTGGGCTGCGGAACGTCACGCCTTTTTCAGTAATCTTGCGCATCTTGCCAAGGCTGAATACTTGGAAGCCGCCGCTGTCGGTCAGAATCGGCTTATCCCATTGCATGAAGTTATGCAGACTGCCCGCGCCTTTAACAATGTCGATACCAGGACGCAGCCAAAGGTGGAAGGTATTGCCCAAAATAATCTCAGCGCCGGTGTCTTTCACATCACGGGGCAACATGCCTTTGACACTGCCGTACGTGCCCACAGGCATAAACGCTGGAGTTTGAATGTCACCACGAGGGAAGCTCAAGGTGCCACGGCGGGCCTTGCCGTCTGTCTTTTTTAAATCAAATTTCATAAAGCTCATATGTAAATCCTTCGGATTTGCTAAGCGCCTTGCATACAACACAAAACGCTTTTCATTCGGCCCTATGTCACCTCGGGCTAGGTTTATTTAAAGTGGGATTACTGATCCCACAAATCTTTTGCCGCCAAGTTCTTGGTTAAAAACATGGCATCGCCGTAACTAAAGAAACGGTACTGGTTTTTCACCGCCTCGTTATAGGCGTTCAACACAGGCCCGCGCCCAGCAAAGGCGCTGACCAACATGATTAACGTCGATTCTGGCAAGTGGAAATTGGTTACCAAGGCATCCACGGTTTTAAATTCGAAGCCTGGGAAAATAAAGATTTCCGTCTCACCGGTGTAAGGCAAAATCTTACCCGCCGCTAATGCTTCAGGAGTATGACTGGCGCTTTCTAGGCTGCGCACACTGGTGGTGCCCACGGCAATCACGCGTTTACCCGCCGCCTTGGTTTGTTCGATGGCATCGCAGGTTTCTTGACCCACTTCTAGCCATTCGCTGTGCATCTTATGGCTGTGCACATCATCGACTTTCACCGGCTGAAAGGTACCCGCGCCCACATGCAAGGTCACAAAAGCCATGTTCACGCCCTTGTCTTTAAGGGCTGCTAAAAAGGCCTCATCAAAGTGTAGGCCTGCGGTTGGTGCCGCCACAGCACCGGGTTTTTCGTTATATACCGTTTGGTAACGTTCACGGTCGCTTAGCTCGTCTTCACGTTCCATGTAAGGTGGCAGCGGCATATGACCCACTTGCTCTAACCAATCCACTAACGTGACGCCTTCAGGCAACTTAAAGCGTAATTCAAAGAGCGCATCTTGACGGCCAGTGACTTCAACTTCCAGGCCTTCCAGAAGAATCACCGTATCGGCCTTAGGCGCACGGGAGCATTTAATATGACTCAACGCGGTGGTATCTGAGGTAACCCGTTCGATCAAGGCTTCAAGCTTGCCGCCACTTTCTTTTTGGCCAAACAAGCGCGCCGGAATCACTCGGGTGTTGTTAAACACCATGAGGTCCCCAGGTTCAACTAGGTCCAATAAATCGGTAAATTGCTGATGGGATAGCTGGCTATCTTGCAAGCACAGCAAACGACTGCTCGAACGCACCTCTTGAGGGTAACGGGCAATGAGTTCATCAGGTAGGTCAAATTGGAAATCACTGGTTTTCATGGACAACACAGAGCAGGCAAATATTGGCGCGAATTATACCTAAGTGGCTAAGCCATGACCATTGGGATCACACCCTAATCGGGCGAGAGGCACCCTCTTACCGGTCTAATTAGGCGACATACTGGTAAAAGGGTGCCCCGCGCACGATACAATACAGCAACTAAAGCCATAAAATAGGCACGTAAACCATTGACTCATAAACACTTACTGGTATGATGCCTGCCACTTATTTCTGGCTTGCGGGCCGCTTCCATTGCGAAGAGAGATAAGTAATTGCTCTATCTTTTAAGATTAAAGCGATGCCGGTGTGGTGAAATTGGTATACACGACGGATTCAAAATCCGTTGCCTTCGGGCGTGGCGGTTCAAGTCCGCCCACCGGTACCACGAATTTTAAGAAGCCCCTTTCAGAAATGATTGGGGCTTTTTTTATGGCTTAAAAAAATCAAAAACAGAGTTGGCTTGAAGCAAGGCCTACTCATTAATCACAAGCAATGTTTTCACAGAGTCCGACTCAGGTAAGCCGTCGGTATAACCAATGGCATGAGTGTTATTACTAAGGTGAGATATTAATTCGCTTTCTTGATCCACGGCTTTTAAAGGCAACACCCGCCCTGCAAACACCAATCTTGCCCAATAAGCATCAAACTGACGTTCGCGCATGCTCAATGCACTAAGAATAAAGCGCGCACGTAAATCGGCCTCGCCGCTTTCATAAATCGTTGCACCTTCACCGTTCGGTAGCGACTGACTTCTGGCTAGGTACAAATCTCTCAGCTGGTCATGACTAAGCGCTTGCACCGGGTTATCACGATGGGTCACCACATAAATATCGGCTCGGCAAAAACCGGTGAACAAGAAAAGCATGACGAGTAACACGTAAAAAATATTCATCATCTAGAACACAAGATTCACAGCAAAACTAAATAAATTGACCGTGGTACTGCTTGAAGCACGGTCGTTGGTGTGAGCCCATGCGGCAAACTTTCCTGCTTCGATATGGGTTTGTTCCCACTGGGCTTTAAATGCCACTTTTGTTGCGATGTCCCAGCGCACACCCAATGCTTGGGTATGCTGCTCGATTTGTACCCCATTCAGTGACGCAATGGCGGCATCTCGTAATACTTCAAATCCACTTTGTGACCAATCAACATTACTCTCATAGAGCTCTTGATCAGTAAAAAATCGTGAATAAAAGGCATAGGGTGTGAACGCGCCAATACGACGCCCAGCACTTAGGTAACCGGCGGTGCCTGTGGGGATGATGGCACCGGTTGTTGTGGTATAGGTGAACTCGGTATCGATGATCCAATCTCCATCGTCATAGCCCAACGAGGCTTGCGAGTAACGTACCTTGGCGCCTGATGCATCAGAAAACGCATCTGCAAGTGCCGTGGCTTCTTCGCCCACGGGGCCAGTTACAAGATCCCCTACATCATATAAAGTCCCTAAAAAAGCCAAAGGCGATGCCGATGGCGTTGCTTGAGAATAACTAACCCGCACCCGCCAAACATCCACATCGAAAGTCAGGGTGGCCGCCACAAAATCATTAAAGTTTGCTTCTACTAGCTCTGAGCCATCTGGGAACTCTAATATGGGTTTCGAATCACCATATTGCAGCTTAAATCGCCAAAAGCCTGTGTCTTTAGAAAAACCATACGCCACATCCCCACCATCAATGGAAACAGGCAAAATCCAACCATACACTTCAGTCGGTGGACGCACCCAGAGATTGGCATAATCCACTCGGCGAAAATCCGATAACTGAAACATATCAACCGCTACACGACCAAGGCGTATATCTAAGCCAGACGTCGGACGGTATCCTAAAAAGGCAAGCTCCAATGACTCATCCAATTTGTATCGCGGTCGATCGCGATACACGAGCTGAGAGGTAGCGCGCCAGTCATCCGCAAACGCAAACGAAAGTTGGCCACCGATTGTGGAATCTGGAAAAAAGCTAGTATTGCGACTCGGGTCTTTTGACTGAGTGCCATCTCTTAAAAACCCCAAGTCGTCTTTGTTCTCTGAGCTGACACCCAAGGTGGCAAAGCCTGAAAACTGAATACCACTTTCTGTCTGGCCATAGGCTAACGGCACCGCACACAGAAAGAATATATTCACAAGACAAACGTATCGAGCGCAATCACGGCAGCCACTTGTCATCAATCGAAAGAGGCTGGATTTAATTGGCAAAGATAAAATCATTTTTTCCCTTCATTTTAACCTGATACATGGCTTCGTCTGCCACTTGCATGACATCACCTAAATTTGAAAATTCAGATGCAAATGCAATCCCGATACTCATACCCACTTGAACGCTTTGCCCTGAATCAATCACAATGGGCTGAGCAACACTTAACAATATTTTCCGAGCAACCTGCGCCACTAAATCTCGCTGATCGTTTTTCATTTTTAAAAATACTAAAAATTCATCGCCACCTATGCGTCCAATTAAATCCATATTGGCGCGCACCTCTCCCTGTAAGCGCGCGGCAATGGTTTGCAAAACTAAATCTCCTGCTGCGTGTCCGTGTTGATCATTGATCGGTTTAAAACTGTCAAGATCCAACAACATAACCACTAGGTGATCGTTGTCGTGAAGCTGACTCAGCCACTGATTAAAATACAGCTCACAGCCGCGCCGATTATGCAGCCCCGTTAAAGCGTCTTGTTGGGCTAATTGTTTAACCGCTTCTGCCTCTTGCACGCGACGTGTCACATCATGCAGAACACATTCAATGATCTCGTTGTCATTCTCTTGATCACGGCTGACCGTTAAAATGCAATGAACCCAACAAGGCGTTCGCCAAGCATGAGTGAGCAGCAAGTCGGTCTCGACGGTTTCTTCTGTCGCTCGCGCGCTGTGAATCAATGCCCAAATCGCCTCACTATCGGCAAAAACGGTGCTAAAAATATCAAGCTGCGACAGCGCTTCCATATCTGACGCGTTCAGTTTAATGATCGAGTCCAGCAATACAGGGTTGTGATGCAGCAAACGGCCCTGTTCATCTGTCACCATGATGCCCACATGGGAGCTTGCAAATACATTACTGAAATGTTGATTCATGCGTTCAATTTGAAGACGCAGTTCTCGCTCCGCTTGAATGGCGACACGGGTAACCGATAAGAAACCATTCACACTGTATGTGACCATGCCAATTTCATCTTGCTTATGTATTTCAGCCACATCGATAAAACCTTTTTCACCCGGCTTAGCGGCAGAAACCTGATCGGCCAAACGGCGCAGAGGCGAGGCCACCAATACGTTAGTGGCAATCATGGAGGCGACCGCCAATATCAAGGTCAGCAGGACCAACATAGTGGTGTAGTTAAACGCGTTGCGAGACGCCCTTTGAGCAATAAGCTCGCGATTGGGCCAGACATTAATGGCACCAATCCCCTCATATTGATCAACCGGTGAATAAAGTGAGTAATGTCGTTTTTCATCATCGTTCAGCGTAATCTGAGACTGATTATCGCGTTTGAGCAGTTTAACGAAGTCCCCTTTTCCCACTATTTGTGCGGCAAGAATCTCATCGTCTTCGAGCAACCCCTGAAGCACTTCTTGCGCAATTTCTTCATTAGAGACAAACGTGGCAATAGCCGCAGATGAACTCAGCACCCCCACTAGACGTTGTTGCTGAACTTGCGCCTCTTTTTCATAACGCTCAACACCGAGGTGATTAATAATAGGCGCTGCGATGGCAATAAAAACCAACCCACACAAAGTCAGCACCACATTGAGCTTTCGACGAATATTCCAGCGACCGATCAATTCACTGATTTCCTAATATCAATCTAATCTATCAAGGATAGTACAGTCTCCCGTTTAAGCAGGTTTGGTCTTAAGGCCTCTCAAATAGCACGTTAAAAGCGCTTTTACATTGCGATTTGTTTCTGGTGTTCACCTGCGTAATCACTCACAGCGTCTAAGATATAAAGAGCTACATACCTCAAGGACAACCCATGAACGGCATTTCACAGCGTGCAAGATATTTACTCTTGATTCTTAGCGTCATCAGCTCAACCGTGATGAGCAACACTCTAGAGGATGTTATCTATAAAAAAGACGGCACCATATTGCGTGGCACCCTGATTGAGCAAGACCTTGCCAATGGTAAGTATAAAATTCAGCTTAATGGCGGCAGCGTATTCAGTGTGGATAAAGATGACATTCAAAAAATAGGAAAAGAAGCGCCTTTGGCTGTTACTAGCCCGAATAATGGGGTGAATATTACTATCAACAATAACCCCAGTATCAATCAAAGCACTCAAGTTCAGCAAAGCACTGACCAAGACACGGCGCTGTATGCCCCAAGCAAAACTCGAGGCACATTTTATGTTGGCACCATGAGCCATACCCTAAAAACAAAAACGCCCTTTAATGAAAGTGAATTTACCTACACAGGGCTAAATCTGGCGGGGCAAATTAATGTAAACCAGCATTTTGCTTTATACGCTGACCTGAATATGGGCTCATTTAGCGAGAAAAAAGAAACCGACAGCCTTGGTAATACCACCACCTATTCTGGCAGCGATCTTGCTGACGAAGATTACTCAAGTGCACAGATGGCGGCTATTTTAAGTACTAATTTGTATGAAGGTTGGCAATTTTTTACTGGGCTTGGGGTGTATAGTGAAAGCTATGAAACTGATACGGAATCGTTTGATACCACTGGCACCGATTTCCAACTGGGTCTAGGCTATAGCTGGCAAACCTTACAGTTGTTATTAAGAATCAATATCCTAAATAGCTCTGATTACTCAGAGGCTGTGGACAGCAGCACCACAGGGCACTTGCAGCTTGGGTTTAATTTTTAACGACACAACTCACTTATTAGGTTGGTGAATGTCATGTACAATCCGCGAAGTATTATTACAAATAACAATAAATGCAGGTCTTTTATGCGCGGTATATTCTTAGCCATTGGGGTGCTATACAGCCTTACCCCTGCCGTTATGGCGGCACAAGGCTCAAGCGATTCAAATGATATCTTAAATGCAAAACAAGAAGCCCCCGCACAAAAACAGATCTCAGGCACGGGGAAAGTCCATGGTTTATCCCCGGCACACCCTGCAACGAACAACACGTTTTATATTGGTCGCGTTTACCACGAGGCGTCAGAGCCTTATGAAGGCCACCATTCCAGTGATGATTACACGCTTTATAAGAACTTCCGCGGGCTAAGGGCGGCTTTTCAGCATGAGCATACGCGCCACATCGCCACGCTACACGCCATCGAAACCGCCAAACTGGATACCATGACCGTTGAAAACAAAGACAGCAATGACATGGTGTACAACCTAAACCTGCCAGAGCAGGTTCGCTACCTGGGTCTTAAATCTTCGGTTATTGCAAGTACTAACCTGCAAAAAGGCTGGCAGTTCTATGCGGGCACCGGCGTGTTTTTCGACACCTACCTAAAAGATTCTGGCAATACGGAAAATTATGGGTTGCGTTATGATTTTGGTTTGGGCCATTCATGGTATCATCTGCAGGCAATGCTGCGTTTCAGCGGTGATTTGACCAACAGCCAATCCAATTCCGATGCACAATCCGCAGAAGTGGTCATGGATTTGGGTTATAACTTTTAAGATCCTTATGTCTGACACACAAAATACGATTACGGTTACCAATGCTGGGCTATTCCCTCGCCTAGCTGCTTTTCTTTACGATGCCCTGTTGGTTCTTGGCCTTTGGTTTCTCATTGCCGTGATTTTTGTTGTGGCCAATGGCGGCGAGCACGTTGCAACCCACGACCCGTTTCTTCCCAGCGCCTTATTCATTGCTACCTTGTGGTTTAACATGCATTTCTGGCGCAGAGGTGGTCAAACCCTAGGCATGCGCGCTTGGCGTTTGCGTTTACTGAATACCAATAAAGGCCCTTTAACCATGACGCAGTGCATGCTGCGCTTTTTGGTGGCAATCGGCTCATTGGGATTATGCGGCTTAGGTTATTTATGGATGTACATTGATAAAGATGGCCAGACTTGGCACGACAAGTACAGTGAAACACGGGTCATTCAAGA
>JBNMQC010000014.1:0-31671 GCA_051277445.1 Bermanella sp.
TCTTTACTCGGATAAGTTAGGTAGTAAACCTGTAGGTAGGAATGCCTATCTACAGGCAGCGTAAGCTGAAAACTAACTTTAAGAGAGGTGTAACATGAATGAAATTAACGCAAAAAATATTGGCCAGTTGGCTAACGCGGTTTCTTCGGCACCTCAAGTTCAATCACAAAAGCCAAAAGCAGATGTGAGTGCTAAGGCGGCAACAGAAGTAGAGTCAAGCGGCAAGCAATTGCCGACTGACGATGCAACTGCCGCAGCTGAAGCAAAGAGCGTTGAGGTAAAAGAAGCAGTGTCTAAGTTAAACGAGTATGTGCAAAAAACACAGCGAGACTTAGACTTTAGACTGGATGAAGACAGCGGCAAGACAGTGATCAGTGTGTATGATCGCCAATCTGAGCAGCTGGTTCGTCAAATACCAAATGAAGCGGCGTTAGAGATGGCAAAGAAATTGAATAGTGAAGAACCAACGTTGCTTTTTAGCGCTCAGGTTTAGCTATCGATTTCACCCTATCACATCAATAGGTGTTAAAGATGCAGACAAGCTAACTTAGACACACTAAAGCACAGTAAGGTTAGAGATAGCTTGTTATAGCTAAATCTTATAGCGCTAAATTAAAGTATTACCTGGTACCGCCGTTAAATGGGGTATCGGGTTTTGCTTTTTGTGACCCATAGATGTGTATAGACGACTGTCGGAGGCGCCATGGCTGCTATTGAATCCTTAGGTATTGGGTCAGACCTTCTTACCAGCGACCTAGTTGAAAACATCATTAATGCAGATAAAGCTGCAGGTGAGCTACGTCTAAATACTCAACAAGAGATTATCGACGCCAAAATATCGGCGTACGGTGAAATTCAAAGCAAGTTGTATGATTTCTCAGAGGCAATCGTCGCCTTATCGGATAGTAACAATGTTGGCGCAACCAAAGTTGAATCATCCGATGAATCCATTTTAACGGCTACGGCTTTATCATCCGCACCTGCGGGTACTTATAGCGTTGAGGTACAGCGCACAGCGAAAGCCCATTCTTTAGTTTCTCAATCTTATTCAAGTGTCACCGATGCGGTAGGTCTAGGTACCTTAACTTTTTCCCTTGGTACGACCACTTATGCGGGTGCCAACTATGACAGCTTTGAGGCTAATCCTGACGCAGGTACTGCAAGTATCGAAATAACCGCCGGTAACAATACGTTGCAAGGCTTACGAGATGCCATCAATAATGAAGACTTCGGCGTGCGTGCCAATATAGTGAATGATGGTAGTGGTTATGTATTGCAGCTCACTAGTGAAGATACTGGGGAAGACTACAGCATGGAGATTATTGCTAAGGATGCCAGTGGTGCTTTAGCGACATCGGGCCTTTCAGCGTTTGCTTATAATGAGAATCAAAAAAATCCTGCTAATAATTTATCTGAAACCCAGCAAGGTGAGGACGCACTATTAAATGTGAATGGGTTATCTATTACCCGTTCAAGTAACGAAATAACAGAAGTGATTGACGGCGTGACTTTAAATCTAAAAGGTGAGGATGTTGGCACAAATGTCAGTATTACCGTTTCACCCGATGTAGCCGGTATTTCTGAAAAAGTCCAAGCCATGATTGATGGCTACAATGGTTTTCAAGATGTGTATAAAGACCTCACCAAATTTGATCAAGAATCCAGTACTGGTAGCTTGTTACTTGGTGATAGCACGCTGCGTTCAATTAATACGCAAATTAAAAATATTCTAACCAGTACGGTAGGTGGTATTACTGGCACAAATTTTCGATCTCTTAGTGAACTTGGGATATATTCGGATCAAAATGACAGTTTTAAATTAAAACTCGACGCCAATTTATTCTTGAAAGGTTTGAATGAAAGTCGTGAAGCGGTGATTGGCGTGTTTGCTGATCAAGGCTCTGCAACCGATGATCGCATTACATTCTTAAATGATTCTATTAATACTAAGCCTGGCACATATGATATTAATATTACTCAAGTTGCTACCCAGGGGAGTTATGAGGGTGGCAGTGCCAGTGTTTTAGATTTTTTATCTCCGGTGTTAATTAATGATGCCAATGATGAATTTTCAGTGAATGTTAATGGCACCACAGCAAGTGTGACGTTATCCCAAGGGAGTTATGCCACATCGGATGAGTTGGCCGCAGAGATACAGTCACAAATTAATAGTACCAAGTCCTTTAAGGATCGAGCTTACAGTGTCAGCGTTAATTATAATGCTGCTAATCAGTCATTTGACTTAACCTCAAATTTGTATGGTTCAAAATCTCAAGTGTACTTCACCTCGGTAGATTCAAATACTGCCAATACCCTGGGTTTTAATACTTTAGGCAGTGGTGAGTTCAAAGGTGTTGAGTTGAGTACGCTTAATAGCGAATATTTTAATGGTTACGGTACTTCAACGTTACCGGCAAATCGTACCGTAGAAGAAGATGAAGGCATTAATTTCGCAAGTTCTAATGCGACATTTTCAGTGAGTTTAAACTCAGGCCCAGCAGAAGCCGTGACCGTAAATTTAAACGCGGATGGCTTAGACTTGAATGGGGATGGTAAGTTTGGCGATCGTAAAGACACCCTTCAAGCAATTCAAACGGCCATTGATGCGACGGCTTTAAATGGCGATGTGATAGCGAGCTTTAATGATGACGGTAAATTACTATTAACCACAACCAACCCAAGTGCCACAGACTCTATAGAGATTACTGCCGTTGGCTCTAACACATCTGATTTATTATTAGGATTAGATGCAACCGATGGTCCACAAATTAATGGTAAAGACCCAGGTTTAACCTTTGGCAGTAATGTGGAATTTCAGGTTGAATTAAACGGTACTGAGAGTGCAAACACTGTTAGCATTCCAGCGGGCACTTATTTAACCGGGAATGATTTAGCAACCGCAGTACAAACAGCAATTAATACAGGTTTAGCAGGGGACGTAAATTTAGCCGATCAAGTTTACGGTGCGACTACAACCGAGGGCACCCGAGATATTTCAACTAATATCGATTTTACCACCAGCAATGCGGGTTTTACGTTAAATGTTAATGGTAACGAACAAGCCATAATATTAGATGCAGACAGTGGTGATAATATTGTCGATATTCAAACCAAATTAGACGCAGCCTATGGTGCTGGCGTTGTGACCGCTCAGTTAGGTGCTGGCAATGGGTTGGAGCTTGTCACTAACGTGGCAGGTAACGAGCAATCTATTCAAGTCACCAGTGATGGGCAAGGTGCCGTGACATCAGGTGGGGCTGTAATCGGCGGCGGTATTGATTTTAGCGGTGTAAATAATGCGACATTTGATCTTGTTGTTGATGGTGTAACGCTGAATGTAGATGTCAATAACAATGCCAGTAGCGGAGATAAAGACGATTCATTAGAGGCTATTCAGCAAGCATTGGACGTTGCCATTCTTAACAATAGTGAATTTGAAGTGGGAGACATTGTTGCCAAACTGGATAATGCCGATCAAATATATTTTGAGACGGTATCGCGTGATGGAGTAAAAACATCTGCTATGTTTGGTAGTGCGGCTCAAATAGAAATTAAAAATGCTGATGCCAATGCACAAGCCACTTTAGGGTTGCCTGGAGTAGATACTGTTTACAACGGTGGCTTAGATGCATTGGGTATGGATAACGCCATTAACTTCGGTTCTGATATTACAGCCGCTGTAGAATATAGCTATAACTCAGATACCGACAAAGGTGGTCTGACCATCAATATTGGCGGTAACGGTAGTACAGTTTCATTTACGAATGTAGACTCAACCGCTGTATCGTTTCTAGGGATTCGTGAAACCGACGGCACAGAATCAGATATCAATAAGGGCTTGGACGTTGCGGGGACCATCAATGGTGTTGCTGCAAAAGGCAGCGGACAATTCCTTACTGCACAAAATGGCAACGTAGCCGCCAGTAATGGTTACTATGTTTCAGAGCAAACGGAAGCAGTAGCTGGTCCTGTTGTGATTGATGGAACAAATAACACATTCACCATTGAATTAGATGGCTTTGAATCCGTTATTTCCATTGCACAAGATACATATGCAACAGGAACCGCATTAGCCTCAGCGATTCAAGATGCGATCAATAATAATACTGCCATCAAAGACGAAGAGCTCTCTGTCAAAGTGGATTACACCAGTGATCTAACCTCGGCCGCGTTTGGCACAATAGGCATTATATCAACGAGCACAGGTGTGAGTTCAAGCGTTTTAATTAAAGACATTTCAAACGAAGCTTCCGATGCGCTTGGTTTTACCGTTGGTCAGGGAGATGGAGAAACGGGTAAAGCTCAAGATGGCAATATTGATGATGCAAGCGGTATCCGAGTCAAGGTACAGGGTGGAGAGGTAGGCGAACGTGGTAGTGTGACTTATGTTTCTGGTATTGCGGATCAGCTAAAAGATTTATTACAAAACATCTTAGACCCAAACAGAGGCACGCTTGCTACAAAATTCAATACTCTTGATACACAAAATGAAAACTTAGCAGAAGATCGTGAAAGCTTTGAGGCACGTATAGCCGCAACAGAAGCACGCTTGAAATCACAGTTTTTATATAATGATGCAATTATCGCAACACTAAAAACAACCGAGAATTATCTTACTCAACAGTTTGAAGCCATGGCGAACGCGAATAAATAATAGTAAATAGAGAGTTAATAATATCTGTTATATAAAATAGCCTTCTTTTTGAAGGCTATTTTTTGTGACTTATTTGGCCATTAAAGGATTGCAGTTTTTAATCAAAACTTTACCTTCTAAAACAGCACCTTTTGAAAATTCTCTAAAGTGACAGGTATTGGTTTCAGCTTCGTAACTTTCTAGCCAAAGGTTGTCATTCTTCCAAGTAGCCATCATATGCTGGTGGCCTTCAGGTACTGAAACGGTCATAACTCCTCCCCAGTTTTTGACAAATACTTGTTGAAAATGAAAGAAATAGGCCCCGCTTCCCAGTAAAAAGATACTTAGCGCGACTATTGCGGAAGCTTTCCATTTATCGGCTTTGATACCCAGTATATAAAGTGGGGCCAGTGTTAGAGCAAGTATTAAGACCCAGTAAAAATAAGTAATCATATTCTTTCCTTAAGTTTAAATAACGGCTCCATACTAACGAATTCACCGTATGCTTGCATCCTTTGGGTTTATACCATTTAGTAAAACGCTGCATTCTAGAATTTAGCATTGAGGGGATAAGGACAAGCGATTAACCTAGGCCTTATTAATCAGTGGGTTTGTGATGTTAAAAATATCAGTACTTGATCAATCAATGGCGCAAGGTAGGCATAAAGGGGCTCAGGCCTTACAAGAGACGCTTGAAATGGCTAAATGGTCTGAGACCCTAGGTTATGAGCGCTTTTGGGTGTCAGAGCATCATGCTTTTGACAGCGTTGCTGGCAGTGCACCTGAGGTTTTATTAGCGGCTTTAGGAGCAGTAACGAATACAATCCACCTGGGCTCGGGAGGTATCATGCTTCCACATTATAGTGCTTATAAAGTCGCAGAGGTGTTTTCTGTACTTTCAAATTTATATCCGGGGCGAATAGATCTGGGTGTTGGGCGAGCGCCTGGTGCGGATATTAGTACGGCCAAAGCATTGGCCACAGATGGGCATCCTAAATTTGAAGCCTTTCCTAAGTTGGTTGCTCAACTTAGTGAGTATTTATGGGAAGAGAATACACACCCCATTATCAGCCCAAAGCCAGCAGGCGATATTCCGATATGGATGCTAGGATCCAGCCTTGATAGTGCTCAGTTGGCTGCACAAAGAGGTATGCCTTATAATCTTGCGGCTTTTATCAATCCTCAGGTTCAACCTGCTTTCATGGAATATTATCGAGAACATTTTAAGCCAAGCCCATTATGTTCTCAGCCTTATTCCATGCTGACTATCAGTGTTTTTTGTGCAGACACACAAGAAAGAGCTGAGATGCTAGCAAAGGCCTTTGATATTAACTTTTATCGCTTTATTACAGGTCAAAAGCAAGGCTCATTCTTAACGCCGGAAGAAGCAGCGTTATACCCAATAACACCTCAGTTAGCTGATTTTATGAAAAGCAGAAGTGTGCTGCGAGCGGTCGGTACACAAGATAAAGTAAAAGAAAAAATAACCAATATTGCTCAGCAGTATGAATTAGATGAAATAATGATAGTGAGTAATATCTATTACCTTGAAGATCGTAAACGCAGTTTTGAATTAATAAAAAGTGCATTTAGTGATGAAATATAGATGACTTTAATCACTTTATTATTTTAGGACGTGAGCCTATGGGATTTATGTGAAGCTCACTTTATGAATATTTATATGCTTTGCTTTGAACAACAGGTTGTTATCTGTCTTTATTCTACGCAGTAGTGTGTGCTGATTAAGGCTGGTAGTTTAAGTCATTAATCTAAGTAGCTTGTGAATATTCCTTGGTAATCTCGTCCCAATTTGATTAAGCCCCATAACCACTACACAAGCTTCTTTCTGGCTGAATATTTTAAAATATGCTAATTTGCGCCACTTTCTCATAACTGAGTAGAGACAGACATGATCACAGGCTTTGACTTTGGCACCTCAAATTGTGCTATGGGCGTGTTATCCAGCGAACACGATGTGCAGCTTTTGCCAATTGAAAATGGCAAAGCCTTTATGCCGTCTACTCTGTATGCCCTTGATCGTGACTTGATTACCGAACAGGTGGCGCTTCAAATTTCAAACCCAGAAGACAAACAGGCGTTTATCGAGCAGCGCCGTATTGCGTTGAATCGTGCGCGCAGGGTACGTGATGAAGAGGGCTTTAGCCCAAATGAAACCAGCTTTTTTGTTGGTAATGAGGCGTTAGAAGAATACTTTGCTTGGCCCGGTGAAGGTTATTTTGTGAAATCCCCCAAATCTTTTTTAGGGGCCAGTGGTTTAAGTGATTCCGCCATCCATTTTTTTGAAGATATTGTAACGGCCATGATGATGGCGGTGAAACAGCGCTCACAAGCCATTACTCAGCAAGACATTACTCACACCGTGATTGGTCGTCCAGTAAATTTTCAGGGGATAAACGCTGAACAAAGTAATCAACAAGCTATTACTATTTTAACCCGCGCGGCAAAACGGGCGGGCTTTAAAGGGGTTGAGTTTTTATTTGAACCCATTGGTGCTGCATTAAGTTATGAACAAACGTTAACAGAAGATAAAACCGTTTTGGTCATGGATATTGGTGGTGGTACCACCGACTGTGCCATGGTGCGTATGGGGCCAAATCATCGCAACAAAGATGAGCGTGGGCAGGATTTTATCGGTCACACTGGTGAACGTATTGGCGGTAATGATTTAGATATTCAGTTAGCTGGGCAACATTTGATGCCGTTATTTGGCATGTTATCGAACTTAAAAAATGGGTTGCCCATGCCCACACAAACATTTTGGGACGCGGTGCGCACCAATGATGTGGGCGCGCAATCGGCATTTAACGATAAAAGCACCACCACGTTATTGCAGCAGTTATACCGTGATAGCAGTGAGCCTGATTTGATAAAACGTTTTATAACGCTGCGTAACGAAAAACAAAATAATCATTTAGTACGCAGTGCTGAGCAAACCAAGATTGTATTATCCAAAGACTTACACACGGATGTTGATTTGGGATACATAGAAGACAATTTGAGTTGCACCTTGTCTCGTGAACAACTGGCCAGTGCCATTGATCGCCCATTAACCAAAATGATGGGCCTAATGAGTGATGCCATTAAACAAGCGGGCACCAAGCCAGATTTGGTGTACGTGACGGGCGGCTCGGGGCAATCCCCCATTATTCGCCAAGCGATTGCGCAAACCCTGGGTGACATTGCGGTGGTGGATGGTGATCACTTTGGCAGTGTGGCCAGTGGTTTAACGGTTTGGGCAGGGCGCATATTTGCTTAAGTTTTAGAGAAAGTGTTTTCTTTAATTGTGTTAGAGCTGGTTAAACGGCGATGAATTGATCTCGGCACTCATAAGAGCCCATTTCAAATTCACGGCATATCCAAGGCCGATTCTCATAAATACTGCATAACATGGTCGATCGGTCCAGTGCTGAGCACCAGCCATCTTCTAGGCGCAGCATGGTCTCGCCCCCCCATTGGTCCACCTTGATGTGCTTTTCAGGCACGCCGGTATCTGAAATCAGCATGACCTCTAACTGACAACAGGCTGCTTTGCAGCGTGAGCATGTGATGTCTTTTGGGGTGAGGTCTTTAATGGGGATATTCATACGTTTTTTGGTGGATTCATCATTGAGGGGGAGATAGGCTTTTCGAGATTGGTTTCGATCTTCGTTTAGATACTGCTTTCTAATACCGTTTTTGCTTCAGAACGCTCCATGATTTTTAATAACGTGGTTTGTATGGTCTCGTCACATCGCACATCCCCAAGGCTGGTGAAGGTTTGCTCTTGTGGTGTGTCGTGTTCTTCAGCGGTAAAGCCAATGATCACCTGTGATGGGGAATCGGCTGACGTGTCTTGGTAGGTTAACGAAATTTGAGGGTAACCTTGGAATCCTTTTTTGACTCTTTTTGCGATCAATTTTGTTGATTTTTCTAAGTTCATAAAAAGATTTCCAGGGAATATTGCGCTCATTAAGAACGCTTAATCAAACTTAAAGCCCAAGGTTGCGCTTTAATACTTTTGCAGAAGTGATGATGCGAGTAATACGATAAAGCTCTGGGTGCTTTTCTTCTTCTGCATAACCAATGGGTTCACTGGTTGTGGTGCTAACAAACCATGAGGCTTCAGGGCGAGGCTTACCTAGCTCTTTTTTGAAGGCTTGTGGTGTGATGCCAATGGCTTCAGCGGCTGCATTAAATGTACAGCGAGTTTTGACTTCGTTTATGTAGTTAACAACTAGGGTGACTTTTTCTTCCACTCTCAAATACTCCATTCGAGAAATGCCTACGACTACTAAAGATGTGGGCAATTATTATTTATGGGTGTGTCTCATTGGCCATCACCCATAGGGATCTTTTCCTAGGGGAGGGGTAGAAACATGAATCTTGCTTACTCAATACAAGCGACTCGCGTCGGTTTTAGCTATGTATGGCAGGAATGGTCATATTCCTGCAAGCACCTGGGCTTTTGACCAGGTTAAAGGAAAAGCATCTTTAATCTGTGCTATTTACGTGGCTAAACACGGGTTTTCACTTACTGGTGTTTGGCGTAAGTCCATCAACCGCATTCAGTATCATGAGTGACGATCATCCAATATAACACTTTAATTCAATTCATGCCTGCTGAGTCTTACTGGGTGGGCATATCTTGAGTTCGTGCGCTGTCTTTCAGACGTTTCCTGTATTAAGAATAGACCAAAATCCAGCCCAGTGATGGGTATTCCCTAGGCTTTGCCCTGTAATCAATTGTTTAAAAGGAGTCGCTTACGGGGACAGTAACCGTTTGATTGCTGGTCGTTTATTAGGGCATAAAGAACGGCCCTAAGGCCGTTTCCGGTCTCCCTCCCATGCGGGAAGGGCATGTTAAGAGGCTGAAAAAGGCTGACATAATTGCTCTTCATGTACTTCGATGGCTGGGCAGCTGCCAATCGGGTTATGGTCGCTGTAGATATCATTGATGGGGTAAACCGCTGACCAGAATGTATTGTTGAACATAGCATGGAACGGGAAAGGCCCCCTTACTCGCGGAGTGTGGTCGAGCTCACTCAACGGTGATGTCCTTCACGGTATAGCGTCTAATTTTGGTTTGCTGGTGATTGAGGTGTGGGAGCTAGCTTATCTTGTCGTAGAAAACTCATATACGGTGTGATTTGGGTTAAGTAAGGGTATTCACATCTTAAGATGTATGATGTTTAAACTTTTTTGTGTTTTTTAATGGATATAGAAGCCATTTGTCTGGGTGATTTAAGTCATGCTTCAATTTATTAGTGATATGTATATGGAGCTTTCAGTCATGTTGCCAATGAGATATGGGACGATTGGCTCTGGATTATCTGGAGATAATTCAGATGAAGAGAATTGGGTGATCATTTTTATTATATTTTTGGTGATTATATTTATCTTTTATTATCTTAAAGGCAAGGAGATTAAACCCAGTAAGCAGATGAAAAAGCGTTCTAAATTTAAAGATTAATTCTTATGTGAAATAAACACGACCTTTGACTGTTTTACTGTTGGTTTTTTAACTGATCGGGCGCGGGGCACCCTCGTACAGTGAGTTAGTATTGTGCAAAATACGGTGCTGCTCATTAAGCCGTATCATCATGTTTCATGAGTAGCGTAAAGGATGTCGAAAATATTCAATAACTGTAATAAAGCTTTGATTAAGCTCTCATTTGTTCACAAAAAAGCGAGGGATGTATGAATAATCGAATTAACTATTACCAGCAAGCACCAGAAGCTCTTCATCTTTTAATGGAACAAGAAAGCTATCTGAATCAACAGTTCTTAAACCATGACTCATTAACCCTTAACGTATTAGAATTGGTTAAGTTGCGGGTATCACAGATTAACCAGTGTGCATTCTGTTTGGATATGCATCACGATAAAGCCAATGAATTAGGTGAGTCCCCTGAGCGTCTTTATGGGCTGAATGCGTGGCGAGACATGCCATTTTATTCCGCCCAAGAACAATTGGCCTTAGAATGGGCCGAGCATTTAACGGCAGGTGAATCGGTTGATGATGACTTTTATAGTCGAGCCGTGACTGCTTTTGGTGAAAAAGGTATTGTTATCTTAACCATAGCGGTCAATGCTATTAATAGTTGGAACCGTACCTGTAAGGTATTCAAACCAGAGTTAGGATCTTATAAGGCTAATTAATTCCTATGGATACGACGTTTGATTTTAGATTAATTGAGCTTGATGGCCCGTTAGGCCAGCAAGTTCAAGCTGTTTGGTCAGCGTCGGTCTCCAATCATTCAGAGCCTGTGACAAAGCCATTATTTAGTGATGGAGCAAGTGGTGCTTTTATTATCCTAAAAGGCGAGGTTATGTATCATGACCAAACCTATAAACAGGGTGTACATTGGATACCCGTAAAAAAACAGGCTCAGTTCATTACTATGTCAGCCGGTGTTGAAATGGTTGGGTTTCGATTTCATCCTGCAAAAAATAAAGATCATTACCCTATTTTTCATGATGATTTCGGTTACGTTGAAGAGCTCCAAAATATACATTCAGATAAAGGCTTGTTTGCAATATTACTTAAAACGCCTCAGCCTGAACGACTGACTTTGTTATGTGAATGGTTAGAGCACAATATTAAATATGACATTTCAAACAATGCCTTATTGAGCTTTATTGGGCGCATAGACCATAAAGCCGAATTGCAAAGCATAGAAAAACTCATACCGCTGAGTTTGCGCCAAATAGAACGTCAATTTAAATCGCAAGTTGGCTTTACTCCAAAATATTACCAACGACTCATGCGTATCAGACAAGCCATTCATTTAATTAGAGAATACCCAACCATGAGTTTGGTCGATTTAGCCACACAAGCGGGCTTTTCAGATCAAGCCCATATGAACCGTGAATTTCGTAAGCTGGCGGGTATGACGCCTAAAGAATATCAGATATCTAAGCAATAAAATTGGCTTCTTTTGTTAAGATTTTAACCAGCCTTTAGATACGGAGTAGGCAATTTTCTCTTTAAACCAAGCGTGAACATCTGGATTAAGGTCAGCAATAAAGGCATGAGCCTTTTCCACTTGTGATACGTGAATGCCATTTTCTATCCAAGCTTTACCTTCACTTTGAATGTTCAATAAAAACGGTAGCACTCTGTCCATGACTTTAAGTAGTTTGGTTTCTTCGCTTTCGCCGTATTCTTGCTCGTCCCATAATTTTAATAATTGAGAGATTGGATTGCCTGAATGGTTTTGCAATAACTCAATGCCTTTACGTTCTTCTTTATCCGCTTGATTGCGTTCATTAGCATACAAAAAAGTATCACCCGCATAAATTTCACCAAGGTCATGTACCAAAGCCAGTTTGATTAGCTTTTCTTGGTTGTATTCATAGGGAAGGTGCTCAGCCATTGCCCAGCAGGCCATGGCTAAGTGCCACGAATGTTCTGCGCTGTTTTCAAAACGTAAAGCACCAGTGACGTAACTTTTACGGTTGACGAGTTTGAGTTCGTCTAGTGCATAGAAGAAATCGGTGATGGAATGGATGTTGGGTGATGACATAGGTTAGCCAGAGTTAAAAACTTAGATCATTTTACCGACATTTTAGGAAAGGGTAAAAGGGGCCTAGTATTTGTTTTAAATATTCTGACCCCTTGATGTGCCCTCTCTAAGGTGAAGCCTACGATTACCTTGGTAGCAGTGGCTTCAGATTCGCCAGTGTTATCTGCTGGTAGCCTTGAAAGCTTTTTTTATGTGCTTGGGAAGGAGCTTAGTGGCTTTGCTAGTTTCATTCGGTTTCAAAAAAGGGTAAGCAATCATTGTTTGTTTTATGGCTGCACCGATTTGTTGGGGAGATGTAATCTGTTATTTAATAGAAGTACGTATTATCGGTTGGTTAATTTGATTGAATGAGTTGAGGATGTATTAAGTATTCTGATACTTGTTACATCCTCTTTATGAATAATTTCAACTCTAATTTTGTACGGGCTTGGAAACAACTATATTGTCTACCGCTGTTCCATATTCAAACCAAAATCTATGAATGTTTGTGCATCTATCTTCAAGTAGGAATGTTTGAAACATATCACTTTGGTCATTAATTACCCCGTCTAAATCTAGATGTATGACTTCTGATGTATCGGTTTTTATACAAATAACTCGAATAGTTGTAGGAATATTTTTTAAAGCTTGGGTTTCAGCTATATCTAATTGATAAAGAGTAAATTTCACATCATTTGGTTGGTGTAAATAAGAACCCCTTCCATTATTCATTACTTGTAGCCATGTGTTATTGGTTTCAGAGTCGTGAGAAATGGCTAAAGAACAATCTTTAGAAGGAATAAAAGTATAGCCCTTTTCGCTGAATTGCCCCTCTTGACAAGTCTGTCCATTCGCTAAAGATAATCCCGAAAAGTCCAGGACAATTCTTTCTTGTTCTTCAGGAGTAGTTACGATGTCCTTTGGAAAAGCATTTGGGTAAAGGTTTATATTATAGTGAGTTTGTCCACCATTTAAATTTTTATCAGTAACAGTTAATGTAATAGTGCCAGAAATATTTTCATTGTAATTGGACATAACCCCAGGGTTTGCGTAATCAATAGGGAAAATAGGGTCGCCATTGAATTTCCATTGATAGCTTAGATTTTCATTGCCAGAAATACCTTCTGCATTTGCAGTCCATATTAGAGAGTCACCTTCGCGATGAATATTGACTGAATGGATAGTAGGGTTAAAGATTAAAGTAACGTTGTTATTTACAAGAGTTGGAGATACCGTAATCTTGAAAGGATACTCGGATGAAATATTTTGGCTGTTTGTGATTTTAATAGAATAAAAAAACTGTTCCGTATCATTCTGTTTTGGCGCATTAAATTTAGATACTAGGTTAACCACAGAGCTGTCACTCTCTAAATTAACATACCCCATGGATATTTCAAAAAAATTGGATTCACCAATTATTTCATATTTTAATAAATCTCCCGATGACCCATTAAGCTGAAAGGCTATATTAGAGGCGGTACCTTGTTCAATAAAATCTGGGATTTCTATACTTGAAATGTAAGGGATTGTGCTATTCTCAATCGAATTTACGTTATTTAGATTTAGTTTTATATTAGTGTTTGGGCTGGCTAACTGCTGTGTGACGCCTAAAAATTCAACATCATAATCAATGTATGCCTTAGCAGTGAACTGGTATGTTTGTTGATCAAAAAGATCTAAAGAGCCTGAAAAAATACCATTGTTTTCTTGAAGTTCGATAGATAAATTATGGGTTTTTTCGTCAATTGATTTTGCTTCTAAAATTACTCTTGATATATTTGAGTAATTTTTAGATGTGGATACATAATTATATGCTGTGGATGTGAGACTTGATTCATCGAGGTGAGCAGTCATAGAAATTAATTCATGGCTGTTTTTGTCCTCTTCTATGCATCCGAATAATAAAGTAAATAAAAATATAGTTAGAATTAATTTTGAGAAATGCATTGGTAGTCCTTTGAGAAAAATAATTGCATCAATTTCGATATTCCGTATCGGATAGCTCTTTATCCTACAACAAATATTTCATATTATCGAATTAGTGAGATGTAAAGTGGTAGGTTTTAGCATTAAACAATAAAAAACGGCCCGCAGGCCGTTTTTCTTCTAAAACATTAAGGAACGCGGTGTTTTACTAGTCTTCATACTCTTCAATAGCAGGGCAGCTACAAATTAGGTTACGGTCGCCGTAGACATCATCGATGCGGTTAACCGTAGGCCAGAACTTGTTGTTATACACGGCAGGAAGCGGGAAGGCCGCTTGTTCGCGGGTGTATGGACGCGTCCATTCCCCTGCGATGTCTTTCACTGTGTGAGGTGCGTGTTTCAATGGGTTGCTGTTCGGGTCTAGTTCACCGGATTTTACCGCGTTGATTTCAGCTTTGATGGACACCATGGCGTCGATGAAGCGATCCAGTTCTGCTTTGCTTTCAGATTCAGTTGGCTCAATCATGAAGGTACCCGCTACTGGGAAACTCATTGTCGGCGCATGGAAGCCATAGTCCATCAGACGCTTTGCAATGTCCACTTCAGTGATACCGGTGTCCGCTTTAATTGGGCGCAGATCCACGATGCATTCGTGAGCCACACGGTTGTTCTGGCCAGAGTAAAGAATCGGGTAGTGTTCGCCTAGCTTTTTGCTTAGGTAGTTACCGTTTAAAAGTGCCATTTGCGTGGCTTGGCGTAAACCTTTGGCACCCATCATGTGAATGTACATGTACGAGATTGGCAAGATAGACGCAGAGCCATAAGGGGCGGCGCTCACAGCGCTTTGGCCAATGGATTCGTCATCAATTTCACGCACACTGTGGTTGGCAATGAACGGCGCTAGGTGTTTGGCCACACCAATAGGTCCCATGCCCGGACCGCCACCACCGTGTGGGATAGCGAAGGTTTTGTGCAGGTTCATGTGAGACACGTCAGCACCAATGTAACCCGGTGCGGTGATGCCCACTTGTGCGTTTAAGTTGGCGCCGTCCATATACACTTGACCGCCGTGTTCATGAATTAACGCACAGATTTCTTTGGCGCCGTCTTCGTAAATACCATGGGTGGATGGGTAGGTCATCATTAGGCACGACAGGCTATCGCTTAGCTCTTCGGCCTTGGCTTTTAGGTCAGCAAAATCAACGTTCCCTTGCTCATCACACTTGGTGACCACCACGCGCATGCCCGCCATTTGCGCGGACGCTGGGTTAGTACCGTGGGCCGATTGTGGAATCAAACACACATTACGGTGACCTTCGCCACGGCTTTCGTGGTAATGCTTAATGGCCATTAGACCGGCATATTCTCCTTGGGCGCCTGAGTTAGGTTGCATACAGATAGCGTCGAAGCCGGTGATATCACGTAACCAAGTATCTAGGTTTTTGATGAGTTGCTCGTAACCCGGGGTTTGTGATTTTGGTGCAAATGGGTGGATGCCACCAATGGTCGGCCAAGTCACTGGAATCATTTCAGCGGTGGCGTTGAGTTTCATGGTACAGCTGCCAAGGGTGATCATGCTGTGGTTCATGGCAAGGTCTTTGGTTTCAAGACGCTTCATGTAACGCAGCATTTCGTGTTCCGTTTGATAGCTGTTGAATACTGGGTGCGTCAGGAACTTGCTGGTGCGCACAAGAGATTCAGGGATCGAGCTTTCTACTTCTTCATCGAGCATGTCGATGTCGATGTCCGTGCGACCGGTGATCACTTCGTAGAGCGCTTCAAGGTCAGCACGGGTGGTGGTTTCGCCAATGGAGAAACCCAGTACGCCGTCCACATCCACTTGGCTTTGGGTGCGCAGGTTCATTTCTGCCGCTTCAGCACGGGCGAGAATTTCGTCTTTGTTTGGCACTTCGAGGGTTAGGGTGTCAAACGCGCTTTGGTTCACAATGATTAAGCCTTCAATGTCGGCATCGGTAATGGCGGCAGCCATGATTTCCGTCATGCGGTGAATGCGGTTGGCGATGCGAATAATGCCTTCACGGCCATGATATACCGCGTAGAACGAAGCAAGGTTTGATAACAATACCTGAGCCGTACAAATGTTTGACGTGGCTTTCTCACGACGGATATGTTGCTCACGGGTTTGCAGTGCCATACGAAGGGCGCGGTTACCGCTGGCATCAATGGATACACCAATTAAGCGACCAGGAATGGCGCGTTTAAAGGCGTCTTTAGTGGCAAAAAAGGCAGCGTGTGGGCCACCAAAGCCCATCGGTACACCAAAGCGCTGGCTGTTACCCAGTGCGATATCGGCACCCAGCTCACCAGGTGATTTTAATAGAGCCAATGCCATAAGGTCAGTGGCCATGGCCACCAGTGCATTGTTGGCGTGGAGCTGCTCGATGAGCTCGCCAAAGTCATTGATGTTGCCGTCTACGGCTGGGTATTGCAGTAAGGCACCAAAGCATTCTACGTCAGCGGCGGTTTCCACTGGGCCAATGTGCAACTCCCAACCAAACCCGTCGGCACGGGTTTTTAAAACGTCGATGGTTTGTGGTAGGCAAAGCTCGTCCACAAAGAAAACGTTTGATTTGTTTTTACGCACTTGGCGCTTGATCAAAGCCATGGCTTCGGCGGCGGCAGTGGCTTCGTCTAATAACGATGCGTTAGCCAGCTCCATGCCGGTTAGGTCGATGATCATTTGCTGGTAGTTAAGAAGCGCTTCTAAGCGGCCTTGGGCAATCTCAGGCTGGTAAGGTGTGTAGGCTGTGTACCAACCTGGATTTTCTAATACGTTACGGGTGATCACGTTTGGCAAGCGCGTGTCGTGGTAACCCATACCAATGAAGCTTTTAAATACTTGGTTTTGGTCGGCTAGGGCTTTTAGGTTGGCAAGGGCCTCGGCTTCTGGGATGGCATCGTCCATTTGAAGGAACGGCTCACGCAGGATCGACTTAGGTACGATCTGTGCGGTCAGGTCATCCAGAGAGTCTGCGCCGACTTCAGCTAGCATCGCATTGATGTCAGCTACGTTCAGGCTTAAGTGACGGCCTATGAATTCATTGCGATTTTCAAGTTCGCTTAGACTAGGGTGTGACAATGTCGCCATGGGAAGTGCCTTTTCGTCAGTGTGCTGCCAAGGTGATTTGGCAGTGATCAGCTAGTAATAATTGCGCAGGATTGTATCAGCGAGGCTGGGGCTTGTCAGTGTAATGTCGGCGATAAACCGCCGTTTGCGTGCGATTGCAAAGGCCGCTCATGTTGGCGTGAAAGTTCTGCAACTAAAGGCGTCGATAGCGGCCGTTATGAGGGGCATAACGGCTTAATGGGTGATGGCTTGCCCACCAGAGAAGACTTGAATCCCCTGAATCACAAGAAACCCCGCGCACATGACGGCTCCTAAATAAGGCACCCAGGCCCGGGCTTTCAATGCAGGGTTCACAGGCTTAGCGCGTAACAGGCGAATTAAGGCGGCATTAACCATGAGAAAGACAACAATAATGATAAAGCTGGTGATTTTGGCCAGTGTGGCCAGTGGAAAACTGGTGGCCAATATCCATACCACAAAGCCTAATATCAATGTGGCAATATAAGGGGTTTTACGGCTTGGGTGGATGGCAGCAAGCCAGATCGGAGTCATGCCTTGTTTGCCCATGCCGTACAGCACGCGCGCGCCCATAATGATTTGCACCAGCGCCCCGTTCACCACTGCGGCTAACGAGATCAGGCTGACGAACCAAGCGCCTTGTTCGCTGTGCTCACGCATGATGTCTGTCATGGGTGCTTTACTATTGGTAAGAGTATCCATGGGCAGTTGTAAGATGGCCGCCAAGGCAATGAAATAATAAAACAGGCTGCTGATGACAATGGCAGCAATGATGGCTTTGGGCAGTGTGCGCTCAGGCTGTTTGACTTCTTCGGCCATGTTGACCATGTCTTCAAAGCCGATAAAGGCATAAAACGCGAGGAACGCGCCGAGCATAATACCGTACCAGATACCGCCGTCTAGTATGGGGGGCATGAGTTCTGGCAGGCGCTCAGGGATGGTCATGAACGCAGGCATACTCACCGCAAAAATAATCACCAAGCCCACAATCCCCATAACGGTGGTAATTGCCGTGACGGCAACGGACTCATTGACCCCCCAAATGGCTAAACCTGTCATGCATATGAGCAAAAGGGTGATGCCCCAAAAGTCACTGATATCCACAAATACTTGTAAGTAACCCACAAACCCATTTGAAATGGTCGCCGCACTGACCACGCCCGTTAGTATGACCATCCAACCGACGGTGGTGGATAACCACTTTAATGAGAAGGCTTGTTCAATATAAACCGCTTCCCCAGCACTTTTTGGAAAACATGCGCTCAATGCGGCATAGCTGTAGCCACTTAAGCCGGCTAAAGCCGCTGCGATCAAAAATGAAATGGGTGCATAAATGCCCGCTGTGACAGCGACTTTACCAACGAGCACATAAATACCCGCACCTAAAATCGTGCCTAGGCCATATAGCGTGAGCATAGGAAGGTTAATGTTGCGCTTTAGTGTGTGCATGGGGCGATTGGTCAGCTTTAAAAAGAGCGGGGATTGTAATTCAGTTGGGCCACTTTTACTTGAGCTAGGTCAGCACAGGGGTGTTTTTATTTGTGCAGGTCAGAGCTCAGCCAAGACAAAATCACGCGCACCAAGATGCTATGTTCAATGGGCTTGGGAATAAAATCATTCATACCCGCATCGAGGCATTTTTGCTGATCGCCTTTCATGGTATTGGCGGTGAGCGCCACAATGGGCGTTTCTTTATGGATCGAGCCGGCTTTACCCATGCGAATTTGTCGAGTGGCTTCAAAGCCATCCATGCGCGGCATTTGGCAATCCATTAAAATCAGACAATAGGCTTGCTCAGTTTGCGCATTTAATTTTGTGATGGCTTCCAGGCCATCTTCTGCGATGCTGACGGTGAAACCTAAATCTTCAAGCAAGTCACATGCGACTAATTGATTAATGGCATTATCTTCGACCAGCAAAATATGTTTGTTGGTTAATTGAGACAGTTGATCCTGTGTGCTTAGTTGGGAGGTGTGTGTGTGTTCGCTGTTTAGACTATTTAAAAAATCATGGGTTAATAGCGGCGTTGCTTTTCTGAGCGCATCGCCATTATCACCAATGACACTCAGCGCTAAAAATAAGTCAGAGGTGGTAACCGGTTTAGAGAAGTAAGCGCAAAACCCAATGTCAGCCATAAACTGGCTATCGTTATCCATCAGCATGGACGTCATCATGACAAGATGCATCGGGTGAAAGCGAGGGTCTTGCTTGAGATACTTGCCCAGTTCTGCGCCATCCATGTTGGGCATTTGCATATCTAAAATGCCAATATCAAAGATGGGTAACCCATTTGATACACGTTTTTCGCAAAGACTTAAAGCTTGCTGCCCTGATCGAGCCATAGTGACCTTGATGCCCCAGTGAGTCAGTTGGTCTCCTAATATGCTTAAGTTCACGGCGTTGTCGTCCACGATCAAAATGTTTAATTGGCTCACATCAAAGTCCGGTGCCACAATCTCGGACTGATCGGATTTGCCCACGACGATTCGACCATAAAAGCGACTGCCCCGTTGGGATCGACTGCTGACATTGATGCCGCCATCCATTGCGATACATAAACGTTTAACGATGGCTAGGCCTAAACCGGTACCACCGTATTCGCGAGTAGTGGAGGCATCCACTTGTGAAAAGGCATCGAATAAATTGGCTTGCTTATCTTCAGCGATGCCGATGCCGGTATCTTCGACGCTGAAGTTTAACTGCCAGTTGTCCTGAGAGTAAGACGTCAGAGACGCACTTAAAATGACGTGTCCGTCGTGGGTGAATTTAATCGCATTGGCTAATAAATTAGTGAGCAGCTGACGAATACGCCCAGGGTCACCTTTAATACGACTGGTTTCAACTTTAACCGCGTCGAGTATTAACTCGATATTTTTGTTTTCTGCCAACTGTGCAAGGCTATCGACTATTTCTGCGAGTAATTTATGTAAATCAAAATCAATGGCTTCGATTTTAATTTTGTTCGCCTCGATTTTTGAGAAATCTAAAATATCGTTGATTAGCGCCAATAACGATTGCGCACTGGAATTTGCTACCTCGACCCGTTGTTTTTGCAACTGTGTCAGTGGTGTGTTTTTTAATAACCCCAGCATGCCCATGACCCCATTCAGCGGTGTGCGAATCTCATGACTCATACTCGCTAAAAAATCCCCCTTAATGCGGGTGGCGGCTTCGGCTTTTTCTTTGGCTTCTATTAAGGCTTCTTCTTTGTTTTTTTGCTCAGTAATGTCTTGGTTCGTGCCGACGACTTTTATCACATTGCCTTTTTCATCGTATTCAAGGATGGAGCGGACATGAATATGACGCAACACCTGGCTAGGGGTGAGAATTCGAAAGGTAAAGTTCATGACGCGCTTGTCTTGCAGGGCATGCATGAACTCACTGATCACAAACTCTTTGTCTTCTGGGTGCACGCGTTTTTCAAATAGATCAAACGAACTTAAGTTCGCTTGAGGCGCACTTTCATAAAACGTCAGCCACATTTGCGCATCCCAGTGTAGGGTCTGATTGAGGGTATCAAATTCCCATATGCCGAGTTGAGCGCTGTCAGCGGCTAACTGCATGCGGTTGTGCTTCAAGTTGGTTTCGATGAAACCTTGGCGAATGAGTGTGAGAGTAGGTTTAAAGATGTAAATGTATTCAAGCAATAAAATCAGTAACGTCATCGCCCATATGATTCTTTCTGCTATGGCGCTGTTGGCCACATGATTTTTTGCATCGTCTTCGTAAGCATCGACCACCGTATTTAAGCGAAACAGTAAGTAATTAAGCGTTTGGGGTTCAAATTGCGCCACATCTTGTGGTTTTATTTGTTTGGCATCTACGGATTGAATAATGGATAACGCGGTGGCTATGAAGGTGCGAATATCGTCATCAAGTGATGGCTTACCATCAAAATATAATGACCTTACCGTATCTGAGTGGGTGCTTTTAATTAAACCATTGTGACTGCTGAGCATCAGGTTGGCCGCTTCAGTGGTCATCATGCGTGCCTGATCGTTGATGGTCTGCTGGTTTTCGAGTGCTTTTACGTACATATGTATGCCAAGGGCAATACGCTGGGAGAGCATGCGCTGGCGGCCTGCTTGGTTGACGAGACTGGCGTCAAACTCTTGAGCCTTAAAAAAAGACTCCATGGTGGCGGCGGAAATGCTGGCTAATATAGCAATGATGCTTAATGCCAAAATAATGCGCCACTTTGACTGCTTGATGAGTGGAGTTGCGTCTATCAATGGTTTGCCTGATCGTCTTAAAGCTGGAAGCGATGTATTAATACTAGACTAATCTGGCTGGGCTACAGAGAGATTAAAAGGGGTCGAAAGCGTTGCGATGAGGGTCTAAGGATAAAATTTAGGCGTAAAAAAAGCAGCCGGAGCTGCTTTTTAGATCGATAAGCGTATTACTCGCACTCAGCCGCATATTCTTCTGCGGTTAATAGGCCAGCTAGTTCACTTTCTTCAGAAAGCTTCACTTTGAAAAACCACGCGCCATCGTATGGCTCGCTGTTAGCTTTCTCTGGCTCGTCCGCTAGGTCTTCGTTGATTTCGATGATCTCACCAGAAACCGGTGCGTAGATATCGCTGGCGGCTTTAACAGACTCAACCACTGCGATGGAGTCATCTTTGTTTACTTCGCTGCCTACTTCAGGCAATTCAACAAATACCACATCACCAAGTTGTTCTTGGGCGAAATCGGTAATACCAACAGTCACAATGCCGTTGCCTTCATCGCGGATCCACTCGTGAGAGGCGACGTATTTTAGTTCGGCTGGGATTTGAGCCATGGTGTGGTTCCTTAATAGGGTGTTAATTTATGGGGCTAGTTTAGCCCGAAAATAATTTTTTAAAAGGGGTTTGCATCAGGACATTGACCCTGCGCAAACCCAAATAGCGAATGTTACTCGTAAACTTTTTTGCCGTTGCGAACGAATGGCATTTTAACCATGCGCACCGGCACGGCTTTACCACGCATATCCACTGCGCATTCAGTACCTGCATCAGCGGGTACACGGGCCATGGCAATGGACTGCTGCAAGGTTGGGCTGAAGGTGCCGGATGTCACTTCACCGGTTTTGTCACTGGTGGTGAAAATGATGTTTTGGTGGCTGCGCATGACGCCACGGGTCTCAAGTACTAGGCCCACTAATTTGTATTCGATACCGGCTTCTTTTTCAGCTAACAGCGCCGCTTTACCGATGAAATCACGGTCGTCTTTAAGGGCTAGAGTCCAGCCCATGCCGGCTTGCCACGGGGAGATGGTTTCATCCATGTCATTGCCGTATAGGTTCATACCCGCTTCAAGGCGAAGGGTATCACGGGCACCAAGGCCGGCTGGTTTCACACCTACTTTAAGTAGGGCATCCCAAAAGGCAGAAGCGTGTTCTTGTGGGATCATGATTTCTAAACCATCTTCACCTGTGTAACCAGTGCGACCGATAAACCAGTCAGCGCATGGTAAACCTTGGAAGATCGATAGTTGCTCGATCACTGCTGCTTGCTCTGGGCTGGCGGCTTGTTTGGCTTTTTCAATGGCCTCTGGGCCTTGCACAGCGATCATAGCAAGCTGAGGGTGTTCGGTTAGTTGGGCGTCAAAATTGGCAATTTGCTGGTTCATCCAAGCCAAATCTTTTTCGCGGGTGGCGCAGTTAACCACCACACGATAACCACCTAGGGCATCGGCACGGTAAACGATAAGATCATCTATGACGCCACCTTTCTCGTTAAGCATGCCGCTGTATAGCGCTTTGCCTTCTTCTTTTAATTTCACCACATCGTTGGCCAATAGGTATTGCAGGTACGCCTTGGCTTGTGGGCCAGTGATGTCTACAACCGTCATGTGACTTACGTCGAACATCCCCGCATCTTCACGTACAACATTGTGCTCTTGGATTTGAGAGCCGTAGTGAATCGGCATATCCCAGCCACCAAAGTCGACAATTTTCGCGCCAGCGGCTAAATGAGCATCATATAAAGCGGTGCGTTGACCCATGGATAACATCCTAGTGTTGATGATGGTTGTAAATCAGAGGCCGCATTATACCTAGTGAGGGGCAAAGACGAAACGCAGAGTTTTCAAGCTAAGATGAATAATATAGAAATTAAGGTGCTGGGACGTTCCAGCGGCCAATGCCACGGTCGATGAATTCGGTGGCTAAGCGACCGGTTCCTGAACTTGAATTGCTTACGTCAAGGTTGGTCGTAGTGGGTATGTTCATGAAAAAGCCTTTGTTTGTCACAGGGCCTTGGCCCCAATCAAGGGCGGTTTTTTGAAAAGCTAAGAAAAAGTCAGCGGTTTTGCCATCCGCTTCGGCGCTGTCACCAACCGCAAGGCTTTGAATGTTGCTTAATGCAATACAGTCGCTGCCAAGGTCGCAGGTGTTGTTTCCATCAAGATTATTACCAATATGAGTCGCTCGATTATTGGTTATGCCGCCACCAGCACCTGTGAATAAGCTGGCAGCTTGGTTATTAATTGTCATACCAATATTGCCACTGAAACTGGTAAAGTCCCCTTGTAAGACGCCTTTTGCATCTTCAAAGCCAATACGGAAACCGATCATGTCGTTGGTAACATCGTTTACGGCCCACTCGATATAAGGGTTTTCAAATTCAAACGGCACAATGGTATTTGTAGTGGTATCGATGTAACCCAGTGAAATATTAGAGGCGTTAAAATCGGTGCCGCTGCCCAAGCCTAGCGCATTATCGTAATTACCACCGAGTGTCAGGTTATCTGCGTTGGCTTGTATTTTAACGGACTGGCCAAACGTGATCCGGCTAAATTTATCGACGCCTTCTAAGCGAGAGTCCATTTCAATATAGGCTTGGCCGACGGTTTGCTCCATTTGAGCATCGTCTAACGGCTGCAACTGTGCCGTGGCGTGATGATTCACTGCAAAAACGCCTGCTAACAGCAAAAATGTGTTTGAAAGTGTCTTCTTCATGGGCTTTTTATTATTTTATCCCGTATTTGGTCCGTGTCGGCCAAAAAAATCAGGTGAGCAGGTTAGCTTAAAGCGCGTGCTTGTCAAAGTGCTTCAGTGGGCTTTTTTTATGTAACAACGTGTTACTGGCACTTATGTCCACTTAATAAAAAAATAACTGGTTCAAATGTACCACTAAGGCGTTTGGTTCTTGCCGCTTTCTGTTCAAATCTCAGGCAAAAGTAGGTCGACAGTATAAAGACCGCGTTTACGTAATTAACGCGTTAGTCTTAGTCTAGGGGATTTGCCCAGGCATGGATTGGCATTGATTTAAATGACGCTGCCAAGCCATGACATGGGTTTTCCATTGCCGTTGAAACTGCTGCCACGGGCTGTTGGTATGAGCGAAGAGGTCTTGATAAAACCCATGCATGACGGCTTGGTCTTTGGTAAGGGCGTTCAGCTGGCCATTGAATGCGTTTCCGAAGCGGCTTAATTGGCTCACCCAGGGTTGGATTTTCTGCGTAAACCATAACCGAAAGACGTTCAGCAATGCGGTTTTTTTAACGGACTGCTGGCTGTAAATACACAGGCCTTTATGGGTGTTCATTTGCTGGGTCATGGCTGCAAGGTATTGGCTGGCTATGTGAATTTCTTGTAACCATTGCCCGGCTAGCGGATTGTTGTCTAAGTCGCGAAGGGCGGATTCTAATGCGTTGGCATCAACAGGGGTTTGCGGCCAAGCGGAGTCTTGCATTTGTTCCTGCAGTGCCCGCCAAGTGTCTAGCCCAGGCACGCCAGTGGCGGGAAAGTGTTCGCCCATGGGCCATAAATGCGCAGCATGAAATAACCCAGAGAATTCATCGTGAAAGAGCGCATTACTGAAGTAGGCGGCTTTATTGTCTTGGTAAAAGTCGATGGCTTGGTTTAGAGCGTTGGCGTTTTCTTCATTGATGGATTCATTGTCTAAGCATTGCTTGGCTAGTGGTAAGAATTGACTGACGTAGATTAATGTCTGGCTTGGCAGCATGACTTTACCAAGCGGGCCATTGCGCTGCGCTACTAGGCTATTAACGGGGCATTGGTAGAGTTTTAAGAATTGTAACAGGCTGATATTGGGGGGTTGTAATACCTGTAGGCGCTGTTTTTTTGTGGGCATATCAATGCCGAGAGGGGTTTTATCGATGTCTGGGATCTGAGCCTCAAAAATATTCCCAATGCGTGAGGTGTAATCCTCCCAAAGGCCGCTGCTGGTGTTGTCGGTACACCCTGTAAGTTGCCCATATGCGAGGGTACTAAGTAAAAAATAAAGCGTAACGCGGCCCATTGATGCATTTACCTAATATGTGCTTTGATAGCTGACTTTAGCCTCACCAAGGAAGAATTACCATGGATAAGACATTGGATTTTTATTTCGATTTTGTCAGCCCATACAGTTATTTAGCCATGACACAATTACCGTCTGTTTTAGCGAATCATTCCGTTAACATTCAGTATAAGCCGGTTTTATTAGGGGCATTGCATCAAGCGCAAGACATGCCATCACCGGCATTTATTCCTAACAAAGCTAACTGGATACATCGTGATTGTCATTTATGGGCGCAGCACTACAAGGTGCCCTTAGCTTGGCCGAATCAATTTCCATTTAACACCCTGTTTTTGCTGCGTGCGTGTTTGTATCTTCAACAAACGGCGGCAGATCAAGTGGCTATGTTTGTTGAAAAAACATTTGAGGCCATTTGGCGCGATGGTTTAGACGTGAACAACGAACAAGCGGTGGGGCAACATTTAACCAATATCGGATTAGATGCCCTAGAGATCTTAAATGGATGCCAGCAACAAGACATTAAACAAGCCCTTAAGCAAACCGTTGCGGATGCTCATGGGCTTGGATTATTTGGCGTACCGGCATTTAAAGTGGGCGATGATGTGTTTTTTGGTCAAGACCGCTTAATGTTTGTTGAGCAGGCGTTAGCGTAAATGTTAGAGCCCACAGTCAACTGCCCATTATGCGAAAGTGCACAATGTTATGACTTTCATCAAGACAATAATAAACGCAGCCAGCGGATTTATTTGCAATGTGATCAGTGCCATTTGGTGTTTGTTCCGGCGGCATTTTATTTGTCTGAGGATGCTGAAAAGGCAGAATATGATCGTCACAATAATGATCTTAATGACGATGGGTATCGGCGGTTTTTAAATCGCTTATGGCAGCCACTTAAATCCCAGTTACAACCGGGTGATCGGGTGTTGGATTTTGGCTGTGGCCCTGGTCCGTTATTGGCGAAAATGATGGCGGAAGAGGGTATGCAAGTGAGCATGTATGACCATTTTTATCAGCCGAACCGTGATGTGCTACAAACCAGTCACTATGATGCCATTACTTCCACAGAAGTAATTGAGCACTTACATGCGCCAAGGTTGGTATTTGAGCAATGGTTGAGCTTGTTAAAGCCGAAAGGGTTTTTAGGCTTGATGACAAAGCAGGTCACCAGTCGTGAAGCCTTTGCTAATTGGCACTATAAAAATGATTTAACCCATGTCTGTTTTTTCAGCGAAGCGTGCTTTAGATGGCTGGCTCAGCGCTACGGCTTAACCATGACGTTATTGGGTGCAGATGTGATTATCTTTCAAAAAGACTGAATTAATCGACGGGTAGTTCTTTGGCTTGTGCCGCGGATGCTAATAGTGTGTCCATGGCGGGTGGGATACTGGCCAGTTCGTCAGCAATATCATGGTTACCGTCTTTCACTTTGTGATCAATGGCCGTACACAGCGCAAACAGCTCATCGGCGGCCAAATTCCCACTAACCCCTTTCAAGGCATGGTTAATGTCATGCACAGCGTCCCAATCTTGTTGGTTGGCGGCTTCAATAATGCGATTACCATCATTGGCGTGGCCAGCCTCAAACATGCCAAGCAGGCGCACATACAGTGCTTTTTTCCCGCCGAGTTGAGAGAGTGCTTTTTTTATGTTTAACCCCGGAAGGGTGTCGGGCCAATCAGACACGGAATATTCCTTATGCAGTGTATAGTAATGAGTGTGGTTCAGCTTATTCGAATGTCAAACTCTTGCCTATTTTAAGCCTTTTAGGCTGTGCGCTGGTGTTTTGTAAGTAACTGTTTTTTAATAGGTGTTTTCTGTATCTGGGCGCGCTTTTCATGCTGTATTTGTATCAATCTAACAAGGTCGAGCGCCTACTGACTCAGCTGGTAACATTGCTGTTAGAGCAAGACGTAGCCCCCCTGGAGCACGAAACCATAGTGGTGGAAAACCCAGGTCTTGCCCACTGGTTAAAAATGCAGCTGGCAAACAGTTTAGGCATTGCGGCCAATCTTGAATTCCCTATGCCATCGCGCTTCTTTTGGCAGATCCAGCGTCAACTCATGCCTGATTTAGCGCAAGACAGCGTGTTTAATAAAGATAGCCTGACGTGGCTAATTGTTGAAAGCTTGCAAGATGATGCGCTCATGGCTCAACCTGAGTTTCAGTTGCTGCAAGCTTACCTTTTACCTCATGAGTCAGATACTCAAGCAGAGCAAGCTCTTAAATGTTATCGCTTAGCCAGTACCATTGCCGATTTATACGACCAGTATTTGGTTTACCGTCCTGACTGGATTGAAAACTGGCAAGCACAAGCATTTGAAATCGACGGTGAACCGCTTACAGACCAAAAGTGGCAAGGAATCTTGTGGCAATATTTGATCGATAAAGTCAAAGATAAAGGTTTGCCTGAGCGTCACCGGGCCAATATGGTCAGCGACTTTATGGGTGTGCTTAATCAAGCAAGCGGTAAACAGCTGCCTAAGCGTGTGATCTTTTTCGGTTTTACTACGTTACCCAAACATCAAATAGATGCTCTACAGTTGTTGTCACAAAAAATGGAGGTGCATTTATTAACCCCAAACCCATGTCAATATTATTGGGGAGATGTGGTCAGTGAAACGGTACAGGCGCGATTAAGGGCGCGCAATATTCCTTTACCCATGGTGGATGCTGGCAATGATTTATTGGCCTCCCTTGGGCAGCTTGGCCAAGATTTCCAACGCTTAATGTTGGATGTGCCTGATATTCAAGAGCACTCTTTGTTTTTGCCTAGTGGTGGCAGTAATCAGCTGCAAACCATTCAAAATCATATTCTCAATTTACAGCAACCAGATGGCCCAGTGCTAGAAGAAGGCTTGGATAACAGTCTACATATAGTGGGGTGTCATAGCCCCATGCGGGAAGTCGAAGTACTGCATGATCACTTATTAAGTGTATTAGAAAGTGGTCAGGTGGCACCGCAAGATGTGGTGGTAATGATTCCTGATGTGGCCAGTTATGCGCCGTTTATTGATGCGGTGTTTAATAGTCAAAATGCCAACATGCGAATTCCGTATTCGATTTCAGATCGTCCACTGCAAGCTGAACACCCTATTTTAAATGGGTTTATTTTACTCTTGAGTTTGCCTCAGTCCCGCTTGCGTTTTAGTGAGGTGATTACCTTATTAGAAATTCCTGCCATTTATCGGGCTTATGGTTTAGCCGAAAATCATATTCCAACCCTTAAGCAATGGTTGATTCATGCTGGCGTTCGCTGGGGGTTTGACGGTGATAGTCGTCGTGAATTAGGTCTGCCGCAATGGCAACAAAATACCTGGTTGTATGGTTTTAAGCGATTACTCATGGGGTATGCCGTGCAATCCGCTGAACCTGTGCATGGCATTGTGCCAGTAGAAAACGTTGAAGGGTTAGAAGCTGCCTTATTGGGCCCGCTTATGGCGTTTGTGCACGATTTACATGACTTTTCATTACAAGCTAAAACCGCCAGAACCGCCATGCAATGGGGGCCATTTATTCAGCAGTGGATACAAACATTCTTAGCCCCTAGCGATGAAGAGTTGGGCATTTTAGAGCATGTTAATGTGGCTCTTGAAAATTGGATTCAGAGTATTCAAGCTGTGTCGTTTGAGCAAGCCATCGAGCAAACAGTGTTTGCAGACGGTTTAAGAGCACGCTTACAACAAGCTAATGGCTCACAGCATTTCATGGTGGGTAAGGTAAATTTTTGTACCTTACTGCCTATGCGAAGTATCCCTTTCAAAGTCGTGGCTGTGTTAGGGCTAAACGACAGTGAATACCCACGCAGTGTGATTCCGAATAGTTTAGATTTAATGCGCTTTAAGCATCGTTTAGGGGATCGTAGTCGACGCAACGAAGACCGTTATTTATTCTTAGAGGCGATTCTCTCGGCCCGTGAATCGTTATGGTTAAGTTATAAAAGTAAAAATCAAAGTAATGATGAATCCATGACGCCCTCGGTAGTCTTGGCCGAATTGTTAGATTATCTGTCCCAAGATGATGCGAATATGCAGCTGATACAGCAGCATCCACTGCAGCCGTTTAACCCTCTTTACTACAATGCGGATTCAGCATTTTATAGTTACAACCAAGATTGGTTAGGCGCGATCCAGGCAGACAATACGACACCTCTAGTCAGCCATACGCCAGAGGCTTGCCAGTCGGTTAGGCAGCAAGATATTTTGCTTGAGCAGTTGGTTCAGTTTTTTCAACAGCCAGCGCGTTTTTATTTGAACCAGCAGTTAGACATCAGCTTGTATCAATACACGGATGAAGTTGAAGACCATGAACCATTTACACTTGATGGTCTTACGCAATTTAAAATCAAGCAATACATGTTGCAAGATAGAGTGCACAGTTTAAAGACCGGCCAAGCTGCCAGTGAAGGGGCGTTAGCGTTCGGCGAGATTGGCGAGCAACATTGGCAAGGCCTAGAACAACAGTTACAACCTATGTTTAACGCGTATGCACAATACGATGTACACGCTGCCTTACCGCCAATCGAGGTGAACATGCCGCTGGCGGATATTCACTCACGGTTATTGGGCTGGCAGTATAACGTTTATGATCAATATCACTTGTTGCTGGTACCCAGTAAGTTAAAAGCCAAACACATTATTCAATTAATGTTAGAGCAGGCGAGCTTGTCGGTGATGGGGTATCAAAAACACAGCCGGTTAATTTGCCAAGATCAAATGATTAGCTTAAAGCCCATGAAGGTAGAAGACGCAACTGCGTACTTGAAGAATCTGGTGGAACTATTTATCCGATCTCAAGTGGCGCCTGTGGCTTTACTGCCAGAAACCGCTTGGCAACTAAAAGCCCCTCTCAAGAAAACCGCACGTAAATCTCAATTAGATAACGCCATTGCTATCTTCGAAGGCAGTACCGGCTTGTATGGGCGAGCGGGTGAGCGTGAAGATTTACATGTTAGGCGCTGCTTTGGTGAGTTGGATGAGATTCCTGATGACACAATAAATTATGCGCAAGATGTATTTGGTGTATGGGTTGATCAAGATTTATTTGAGGTGGAAAGCCTATGAGCCAAGTGGCGTTAGATAACATGCAGGTATTGGATGCCGCTCGTATTGCGCTTAATGGTGTGTCGCTAATTGAAGCCAGTGCCGGCACGGGTAAAACCTATACTATCACCAGTTTGTATTTACGTTTGGTTTTGGGACATGGCTGCACAGCCTTAAGCCCAGAGAATATCTTAGTGGTGACCTTTACTCGTGCTGCCACCGAAGAGTTACGCAGTCGTATTAGGGCTCGTTTACGTCAAGCGTATTTAGCTTTACAAGAAAAAGGGGACGATCCATTAATTGAAACCATAAAAAGTGAATTAACGGACATCCCTGACGCTGTGCAAAAATTAAAAGATGCGCAGCAATTAATGGACCTAGCGTCTATTTACACCATTCATGGTTTTGCGCAGCGCCTATTAAGGCAAAACGCGGTTGAAAGTGGCATTAATGGCGAGTTTGAATTGTTATTGGATGAAACTGAGTTGCTTGAGCAAGCCATTCGTGATGTATGGCGCACCAAGGTGTATCCATTAACGGGTATGAAATTGCAGCTGGTTCTCAATGAATGGAAAGCGCCTGACGACTTACTGAAAAGTCTACGACCATTAATTTATAAGAACGCGCACTTTCATCTTGGCGAGATGAGTGAAGCTGAAGATCTTGATACAGCGTTTGCCAATTTAACCCAATCACAAAAGCGCTTTTCTCAGCGCTGGCATGAGCAAGGTGAGGATTTCATCTCGCAAATAAAAACGCACCCATTATTAAATGGCACCTTCGCGAAAGGCATTGATAAGCGTGCAGGTTTGATCTCAGAGTACTTAGCTAATGGTCAGAGAGTAAAAACAAAAGACATCAGTGATGCCCTGAACGCGTTCAGTAGTCATGGCCTTTTAAAGTCTGTTAAAAAAGGCGGCGAGCCTGTTTCTCATGATTTAAGTGACTTATGTGAGCGATTGCTAAACGTCATTCAAGGATTTAATGCAGCGCAAACGTTAGCCGTGCGTCAATTGCGTGTGGATTTCTTACAGGCGTTAAAAAGTCGTTTAACGTACCTGAAGCAACAGCAGCAAGTACTATCAACCGATGATTTACTCTCTCATGTTAATGCTGCATTTAATGGACACAATCGTGAGCGATTGTTGCAACAGGTACGAGCGCAATACCCGGTTGCCATGGTGGATGAATTCCAAGACACCGATGCAGAACA
>JBNMQC010000015.1:0-30814 GCA_051277445.1 Bermanella sp.
TTAACACTGGCAAAACGTAAAGCCTAAGGGAAAAGGATTAAATACATGATTTCTGACAGTGCCTTGCTCGTTCGCGATACTCTTATAGCCAGGGGCCTTGAAACCCCTATGAAAGAAACAGGCTTAAGTAACGATGAAAAGTATGCCCGTATAAAAGATGCCATGACCACCGTGGTTGAAACATTGGGCTTAGACTTAAGTGACGACAGCTTAAATGAAACCCCACACCGTATTGCAAAAATGTATGTGAATGAGATTTTTGGTGGGCTGGATTACGCAAACTTCCCTAAAATGTCCGTAATTGAAAACAAGATGCAAGTAGATGAAATGGTAAAAGTGAATGACATTCACCTGACCAGCACATGCGAGCATCATTTTGTCACCATTGATGGGTTTGCCAAAGTGGCCTATATCCCTAAGAATAAGATCATTGGTTTATCTAAAATTAATCGCTTAGTGCGCTTTTTTGCTCAGCGCCCGCAAGTGCAAGAGCGACTGACACAACAAGTATTGATCAGTCTACAAACCCTGCTTGAAACTGAAAATGTGGCTGTGTCCATTGATGCCACCCATTATTGTGTGAAATCACGTGGGGTGATGGATACCCATTCAACCACCAGCACCACAGCCCTTGGTGGTATCTTTAAAAGCAATGTGCACACCCGCGCTGAGTTTTTAGCCTAACACCTGTATCAAAAAGACCAAGCCTTCCTATGGTTTTCACCTTAGGAAGGCTTGGTTCTCATTTTAGTAACCACCAACCACCCATCTATACATTATCAAATTCAATGACACCTATTATGGTGCCAACAGAAACGCCAATGCAGCCGTTGCAAACGCTTTTGGGCTCTCTACTTGCGGGTAGTGTCCGGTATCTTCTAAACGTACTACATTGGCTTTGGGCACCAGTTCTTCATAACGGGCCACCATGTGGGCACCGCTAATCGGGTCAAGCACACCATCAATCAATAACAATGGGACCTGAGTGGTTTGCAGAACCCCCACCCAACGGTCTCGATTTTGTTTACGCTCCGTCATGTAACCAATGAGTTTGTGCATAATCTGCGTACCGCCCTTGTGCTCTAACATTTGCCAATAACTGTTTAGCTCCTCTTGAGACAAGTTTTTCGCGCAAATGTGATCAAAGTTTTTCTTAAATTTCTCAAAACGCACCAGCTTACTTAAAATGAACCCAATTGGGCTTAATAATAGTTTTTGAATTAAAACCGGGTGATGGGTTTCAGGGAATAAACCGCCATTACTGAACACCACGGACAAGATATCGCCGCTTAAGTGATGCCGGGCTAATAATTCTTGCGCAACCGTATCGCCATAATCATGGGCCAATAAATGATACTGACGAATCCCAAGCTTACCGAGCAGTGCTTCAAAAATATCCGCCTGCTGAAAAATTGAATAATCTTGCTTAGGCTTATCGCTAAAACCAAAACCTAGCATGTCCAGTGTCACTAAATAAAAATGCTCGGCTAATGCCTCTGATATTTTTTCCCAGTCCCAACTGCATGTTGGAAAACCATGAATCAACACCAGTGCAGGCTTGTTTGTTTGGCCTAGGGTTTGATAAAAGATTTGATGGCCATTAAATGAAAAATATTCGCCACGTTCATGCCATTGAATCAGTGTTGTCATGATTTACCTATTCATTATCTTTATTATGGTTATTGCTGGTAGGGTGCGCCTAAGCGATCCAGCTTACGCAATAAGCCAGGCCATGCCAATGCACCGCCTGCATTATTAGTCACCTGTTTAGCAGCGGCTTGCATCCCCTCTACGATACCACTAGGCACCGGGGTTAACTCACTGCCACCTGACTGCGCCAACAATTGAATTTCACAAGCTCGCTGTAAAATGTACATACCCAAAAACGCATCAGCTACCGTCGGGGCACAAGTTAATAGGCCATGGTTGCGTAAAATCATAAAATTGGTATCGCCTAAATCTTTTTGTAAGCGGACCTTCTCATCTTCCCGCAGCGCCACCCCTTCATAATCATGATAAGACAAGCCCGTAAGGGGAAATAGAGATTGCTGTGAGATGGCTAACAAACCGGCTTTTTGTGCAGAGACTGCCACACCCGCATTGGTGTGTAGATGCAGAACCACTTGGGCATCCTCTCGTGCTTCATGTATCGCGCTATGAATGGTAAAGCCTGCAGGGTTAATCTCATATTCTGTTTCCATGACTTTATTGCCATGAAGATCCACTTTCACCAAGCTCGATGCCGTGATTTCATCAAACATTAAGCCATAAGGATTAATTAAAAAGTGATGTTCAGGACCGGGAATACGTGCCGATATGTGCGTAAAAATTAAATCGTCCCAACCATAGTGAGCAACCAGGTTATAACAAGCGGCTAAGTCTTGGCGCAATTTCCATTCTTCTTGGCTTACAGAGTTCTTGACTGAATTAGGAGCTGTGGTATTCATGGCGGCCTCGTTTATTGGCGTATTTAACATTCGATGGTTAAAGCTTAGTCGGTGTCGGCAATAAACTCTGTCAACTTTTGGACAAACTATGGAAAACCTGACTTCTGCGCATCAGATCCTAATGGCAGCCAACCCGTGTTTGGCACAAGTGGCAAAGCATACGCATCACGCCATAACCAAAACAGTTTATGTCAAACACCTCGCTAAGGGGCAATTTTTACATCGTCGTGGTGACAATGCGCTTGGTTATTATGGCGTGGTATCGGGGCGTTTACGGGTCAGTGCGGAAAACCGCGAAGGCAAAGCACTGACGCTAACCTTTATGCAAACCGGTGATTGGTTTGGTGAAATTTCACTCGTAGACGGCATGCCTCGTACCCATGATTGCGAAGCACTTGAAGCGTGTGAAATTTTAGTTATTCCCAAACACAGCTTTGAAAGCTACCTATTAAATGATGTGCCGTCGCTGCGCCATATTACACAGCATATTTGCCAGCGCTTACGCAGTGTCTTAAATTTGGTTGAGCAGATGACTATTCAGTCGTTGCATGAACGACTTGCCAGACGTTTGTTAGACTTGGCCAAACTCGATGGCAACACTTTGAATATTAACCAGCAAGAGCTGGCCCATATGATGGGAGTGTCCCGTCAGTCTATTTCAAAAATAGTACTGGCTTGGGCTCAGGCAGGTTGGATCAGCATCGAGTATAACCAGTTAATTTTACAGCAACCCGATCAGCTTCTGACACTATGTGTTACTGATCCGGTACCGTAAATCACCCGCTAGCTTGCAAAGTTTGGTTTGCGAGGTTTTGGTAACATGGCTTTCATTTTAACCGCCGCTTTGCGTATTAAATATTTAGGAAACGTCAGTAAACTCACCTTACCAATTTGCAATGCTTCGTCACCACTCTCAAAACTTAGTAGCGACTGATAATACTCGGTTAGTGCTTGATCTCGATGATGGAAGCGACCATCTTGCGCGTCTTTTTCAAATACCGTACCACCTACACTGCCCTCAAACACAAAACGCTGTGCATCAAATTGTGCACTATCATTAATCGCAATGGACTGGCGATATTTTTGATCAATAGCGAGGGCAATATTTAAGTGACGATGACTAGGGGTTTTTACACCATAAGGAGATGGATATAAATTCTCAAAGTACATGGCCACATTTCCTAAGCTTGATAACACACAAGCACAGTTACTGATCCAAGTTTCTTTAAATAATGATTTTTTAATAATAAAGTTAAGCAATAATTTACTGGTTAAATGATGTGTTAAGTTTTTACCTCGTGCATCAGGATGCACGCACGTCAAGCCCAAATGCAGCACTTTGTCTCTGTCATCAATCGGTAACAATAAGGCCGAACAAAATCCCATCACGTTACCGTTTTCATCTCGCGCAAGACAGATCACCGCTTTATCCAATTCGCTTTTCTCACCGGACAATGCTTGATAACTAGGCACATTTTGAAAACAGCTTGCCGCAACCGTTCTTAATTCTAATACTAATAAGTTTAATGCATCTGGGGATAAGGTTTTGCCCGGAAACATCAATTGCTCATAGTGATACTTACTCATATTGTCTCCCTGACTATCTAAGCCATCTATCTGGTTGATGGGTTCAGACTAGGCAAGGCGTATGACAAAGATATGACATTAGATGTCAGTTTGATGAAACTTACGTTTGCCTCACTACACGCCTTTGGCTTCCTTATATCCATTTATTCAATCAATAACATTGAATCTTTACACTCTTTCGGCGATAGAAATTGGCTATGCTTTAAAAAACAACGATCCATAAAGGAGAAAGTCCATGGCCAAGTTATTAAAAGGGGATCGCAAGCCTCTGGATGGATTTGAAGTCACCCGAGTATTACCTAACTTTGATAAAAAAATGGTCGGACCGTTTATCTTTTTTGATCACATGGGTCCAGCCACCTTTACCGCTGGCAATGGCATTGACGTAAGGCCCCACCCCCATATTGGTTTAGCCACCATTACTTATATGTTTGAAGGTAGCTTGCTGCACCGTGATAGCTTGGGTAATAACCTTGAAATTATTCCTGGTGATGTGAACTGGATGACCGCAGGTAAAGGCATCACCCATAGCGAACGGGAAACCTTAGAAGTCAAAGCCGCCAAGCACACACTAGACGGCTTACAGACCTGGGTGGCTTTACCTAAAGACAAGGCTGAAATTGAACCCTCGTTTACCCATGTTAAAAAGTCACAGCTGCCACACTTCATGAAAGAAGGGGTCTTAATGCGATTAATCGCCGGTGAAGCCTGCGGTAAAACCGCACCGATTAAAACGTATAGCCCCATGTTCTATATGGATGTATTGGCACCTCAAGGAAAAACGATTGCACGACCCAACCCAGAACAAGAATGTGCTGTCTACGTTTTACAGGGTGAAGTCAGCATTGGTGACCAAGCATTTGCTGCTGGCCAATTTGTCCTACTCGAGCAAGAGCAAAGCATAGTAACCCTTAGTCAGACTCGCTTTGTCTTGATTGGAGGTGAGCAATGGCAGGAAACACCCCACATGTTTTGGAATTTTGTCTCGTTTGATAAAGATCGACTTGAGCAAGCTAAGCAAGACTGGAAAGAAGGCAGGTTTCCCGCCATTCCTGGCGACGAAGACGAGTTCACACCATTACCGGAAAAGCCCAAAGCTATAAGGGCTTAACCGAATGATCCAATAAATTGATGCGATTCAGTGAGTTATTGCCGCCATTGACTCACTGAATTTGGTTAACATTCTAAGATCAATTTAGAGGTGATTCATGCACTACATCCGTAAAGCGTCTGACCGGGGACACGCAAATTTTGGCTGGTTGAATAGTTTTCATAGTTTTTCGTTTGGTCAATATTACGACACAAAACATATGGGCTTTTCTGCGTTACGTGTGATTAACGATGACACGGTAGCGGGCGGTAATGGCTTTGGCGCCCATGGCCACGACAATATGGAAATTATTTCCTACGTAACAAAAGGCAGCATTGTTCACAAGGACAGCATGGGCAATCATTTTACGATCCCTGCGGGTGATGTGCAGCGTATGAGCGCGGGCACGGGTATCATGCACAGTGAGTTTAACGCAAGTGGCACGGACGAATTAAAGTTTCTACAAATCTGGATTCAACCAAACCAGCGCAATGTGCAACCCAGTTACGCACAAGCCACCATCGCTCAAAACGAGTCTCTAACACCCTTGGTGACACCAACCGGTGAAGGCCAATCTTTGAGCATCCATGCGGATGTGAGCATTCATCGTTTACATCTAGATGCCCAACGATCGATCACGCTCGCTCGAGCAACACCACAATCAGATACTCGTGTTAAGTATTTGCATATTGTGGAAGGCTCGGTTGAGCTTGATGGAGAGACTTTTAGTGCAGGAGATGGTATCGGTGTGCATAAAGTAGATGAGATAACACTTAAAGCGCAAGAGGATTTAATCGCCCTGTGGTTTGATTTACCCAACGCTCATTAAGGGGTTTTAAACAGGGGCAAACTAAATTTGATGCGAGCCCCTTGGGTATATGTTTCATCCACCCATATTTTACCGTTTTGCGTTGTGATCAGCTCAGCACATAAGCTTAGACCAATACCAGATCCCTTTAGGCCCTGTGTATCTATCTGGCTTTCTACTGAGCTGTTAAATAACTTCCCTATCACTTCAGCCGATACACCAACCCCTTGGTCTTCAACACTGACAATGGCCTGACCATCACGGACCTTGGCATCAATACGAATCAGGCCTCCCTCATTGGAGTACTTGATCGCATTCGATATAAGGTTGCGTAAAAGGGTTTTTAAAATCGCCACATCTGCCATAACACCCATGGACTTATCAATATTTACTTCACAGCTAAGCTGTTTTAAATCAATGGCGTCTTTTAACAGTGAGATGGTTTGATCCACCAAAACAGAAAGCTCGCAGGGTTGTGGCTCAGAAATCGTTCGCCCTAAGCGCTGCTGTGTCCATTGCATTAGTTCATCAAGAACCTGATACACCTGCAAGCTTGCGGACAAAATATTACCCGCCATGCTTTGAATTTTGGCGGTGTCCATTTTGGCAGCCTTGTCATTCAAGATGCGGGACAATCCAATAATGCCATTAAAGGGTGAACGCAGGTCATGACCAATAACGGAGAAGATTTTTTCACGTTCTTTATTCACACGCTTAAGCTTTTTATAATTCAGCCTCAGCTCTAATTGCCCCATGACCTGATTCGCTAACAGTTGCAAAATCCGTTTTTGCTCGTCAGTCAGTTGTTTGGTTTCTTTATCCGCCACGCACAAAGTACCAATGGGCAAGCCCTTTTTCGTAATTAACGGTGCCCCCGCATAAAAGCGAATACTAGGATCTTGAGTGACTAAAGGGTTATCAGCAAAACGGCTATCATCTAGTGTATTGCTTATTTCAAATACATCATCTTGCAAAATAGCATGAGCACAGAAGGCAATTTCTCTTGGGGTTTCTTTGGTATCAATGCCCAATCGAGACTTGAACCATTGACGGTCTTCATCGATCAAGGTGATCAGGGAAATGGGGGTGCCAAAAATCGAGCTGGCAAGCTCGGTTAATTCATCAAAGGCTTGCTCATCTTCTGTATCCAGCACATCAAAACGCAGCAGCTCTGCAATACGCAGGGCTTCGCTTTGATGCTTAGGGGCACTTTTCATGATCAATCTCAATTTGGCTTTCTTTAAGTCTAGATCAGATCACGTAGCCTGCTATGGGTATTCCATCAGAAACGCAAAAAGGCCAAATGTTTTCACATTTGGCCTTGTTAGAGCAATTAGCAATAAAAATTAAACGGCGTCTTCCGTTTGGTTCAAAGCATCTTCACCCATCAGCTCTTTAAAGCGCTCATTTTCATGTAAGGGCTTCATAACTGGGTCACTTAAGATATCTTCCTTGTAGGTATCGGTGCGCTCTAATACCTCTGCCACACAGTTAACCGCCTCTTCTTGCATGCCAAGCACCGTATAAGCACAGGCTAGCTGATAAAAAGCATGGGAGTTCTCAGGGTCGATGGCCAAAGCTTGATAGCACAAGTTAATGGCCCATTGGGGCTCATTGAGCTCCAATACCGCATCGGCTTTGTATGTCAGTGCTTCCGTGTCATCGCGACGTAATTTCAAGATCTGATCATATACAGCGATCTTATTGTGGAAATTGTTCTCACGGGCAGCTCTTAACCACAAGGACTGACGCTCTTGAGTAAGCTCAATCTCTTCACGGTTATCTTCAATATCTTGAGTTTTCTGATTCAGCTGACTTTCAATGGCATGCAATCGACGCTCATATTCACCTACCAAGCGAGAAATTTCTTCATCAGCTTGAGAATGCACACGCTCTTTGATGTCTCGAATTGAGGTCCAACCTACAATCACCAAAATCGAGGTGGCTGCTGCGATTAGGTAAAAGAAATATGTAACCGTGTTGGTTGCATAGGTGACCGCTCGGTCCACACTATTGTGCTCGCGGTCAACGATCTGCTGAATAATTTCGGCTTTTTGCGCCGCCAACTCTGTACGTAATTGCTTGAGATCATCCAGCACATAGCGCTCAACAAATGGGTTGTACAAAGGGGCTTTTAGCTCCTCTACGACACTACGTGACTGTTTGATTTTTTCATCTCTTGCTTCATCTGAAGCACCAGCGGCGTATAGCCACTGGCTGCTTAGGCAAAGTAATAGCACTAATCCTTTGATTAGGATGCTAGGCATATTGCGTCTCCATGATCATGCACTTCCACAAGGCAGCCATGCAGACTTTTGATTGCTTGGTCATAATCGCCTTCATTCACTAAGAATTGCATATCCACCTGACGCATAGATTGGTGCATGGCAAGCACACTGATATTTTGATCGGCCAATGCCTTCACCGTTTTAGCAAGAATACCAGGTACCTGCATGTCACTACCGATAGCCGAGACAATGGCCACTTTCTGCTGTTTAATTTCAGCTTCGTCAAAATGCTCTTCTAACGCTGCGCGGATACGCTTCACTGTCTTAAGGTTAGTCGATAAATAGTGAGTAATGGTATTTGCATTAATATCTTTAGAGACGATATGCCCTTTAAAGCGTTGAATGATACGCAGAATATCTTGATCAACCTGCTGGATATTACCGGCCATGTCTTGATCAAACACCTCAATGGCGTATACACCCTTACAACCGGCGATGATTTCTACGCAAGGTTTATCACTGACGTAGTCGCCCGTAATCAAGGTACCGGTATGCTCTGGCTCGAACGTATTCTTTACACGTAAGGCAATGTTATTTTGACGCAAACCTTTTGCCGCTTTCGGATGAATGGCTTCCATCCCTAGGTTCGCTAACTGGTCTGCCACATCATAATTGGTACGACCAATCGGCACCGCATTGTGTTCACCCACTAAACGAGGATCAGCACTGCTTAGGTGGAACTCTTTGTGAATCACCGCTTCATTGGCATGACTTAATACCGCGATGCGGCTAAAGGTCATTTCAGAGTAACCACGGTCAAAGGTATTCATTAAACCGTCTTGACTGTGTGCGTAGCCTGTGACAATCGGTAATTGCTTAGCTAAGTCGATATGTTCAAACGCTAATTTAATGCGTTCATCTAAAGATGTATGTTCTGTGCTTTGCCACGCCGTTAAGTCAACAAAAACAGCGTTCACACCGTCTCGCTGTAATAATTCAGCCATATTCCAAGCACTGTGTGCTTCACCTAAACTGGCCAGCATCTCACGCACTGTGGATAAATGATCTTCAATTGAAAAATGACCATGACTACACAAGCTTTGCAGGTCCGCTAAAACATGCTGTGCATTATCAATACGCTCACAAATAAAATTATTGGCTTTAATCAGTAATTCATCACTAAATAAAGTGGCATTAATGCTTAGCATTTCTTGTTTAAGATCCAATAATGCCGTTAACCAACTGTCGTCATTCACGCCATTAGCAAATAATGCATAAACGCCAGGCTGACCGTTTTTTTTATGCTCAAGTAATTTATCTGTAAGGCCGCCATAAGCACTTACAACAAATATTCTTTGGTAAAGCTGACCCTTCACTGCCGGTTGTAGAATGATATTGTCTCGTACCGAGACATAATCACTCATAGAAGTACCGCCAATTTTTTCTACACTATGGTTTGCCAATGACATAACTATCCTGCTTTATTCTATTAATTTAATGTTAAATTGAATGAACGAATAAAATCAGTCGGTGATCGCTTCAGCATTTAGCTCGTAAGCGCCATCTTTGTTATGAACTTCGTTACCAATTACCGGCGGGTTAAACACACAGGCCATTTTCATTTCTTTACTAGCACGTAAAATGTGCTTATCGTTTTTATCTAAGATATAAATCGTGCCTGGTTTGATCGGATACACTTTACCGTCTGCTAAGGTTTCAACTTCACCTTCACCTGACATACAAAAAACAGACTCCAAATGGTTCTGATAGTGCATTTGAAAATCAGCACCGGCATATATTGTAGTAATGTGAAAAGAGAAACCCATATTGTCATCTTTCAATAACAAACGAGTACTGTCCCAGTTATTATTTGGATCAACCACTTTACGATTTGTTTGTTCTGCTTCTTCTAATGTTCTTACAATCATAATAAAACCACTATTATTTATAAAAAATGTTAAAAATATTAAAGATTGATACTCACAGGCGTTGCTTGATGCACGCCTGTGTTTAAAAGAAAAGACCGCTAATTAGCTGGCCAATTCAATATCATCGAAGTAATCCTTATCTTCTGGAATTTCTTCTTTCGCACATACCGCTTTAATTGCGCCTTCAACAATATCCAAACCTTTTTTCAGGTTGATATCACTAATGATCAGTGGGCATAAAAACTTAACCACTTCATCATCCGCACCACTTGTTTCAATAATTAGGTTTTGCTTAAACGCTGCACGGGTAATTTGATTGGCAATTTCACCGTTCACACAGCTAATACCGCGCATCATGCCACGACCACGTAGAGTGAAATTACCTTCACCGAATTTCTCTGCAATATCTTCTAAGCGTTTAGCAATGTAGTCGCCCTTGCGCTTAATTTCCTTAGAAAACTGATCGTCACTCCAGAAAGTATCAATTGCCGCTTTTGCCGTCACGAACGCAAGGTTGTTACCACGGAACGTACCGTTGTGCTCACCTGGTTTCCATTGATCGAGCTCTGGGCTCATTAATACAACGGCAAATGGCAATCCATAACCACTGAATGATTTAGACAGCGTTACAATATCTGGCTTAATACCCGCTTCTTCGAAACTAAAGAACGTCCCCGTACGACCACAACCCGCTTGAATATCATCAACAATCAACAATACATCGTGTTTGCGACATACCTTTTCTAAATTTTGCAACCATTCAAAACTGGCTGCATTGATACCGCCTTCACCTTGCACGGTCTCAACAATCACAGCCGCTGGTAAATCAATACCACTACTTGAATCTGACAATACTTTATCAAGGTAGAAAGTCGTATCGAGCTCATCACCCATATAACCATCAAATGGTAAACGAGATGATCCACCTAAACTTACACCGGCTGCACCACGATGATGAGAGTTACCAGTGGTCGCAAGTGAACCCAGGCTCACACCATGGAAACCGTTTGTGAAAGAAATTACGTTTTCACGACCTTTAACGTTACGCGCCAACTTAAGAGCTGCTTCAACTGCGTTCGTACCGGTTGGACCCGTAAACTGAACCATGTAGTTTAAACCACGCGGCTTAAGGATCTTCTCATTAAAGGTTTCAAGAAACTCACCCTTGGCCTTGGTATGCAAGTCCAAACCATGAGAAATACCGTCATCCATAATGTATTGCATCAGTTTTTCTTTAAAAACAGGATGGTTATGGCCGTAGTTAAGTGTGCCCGCTCCAGCTAAGAAATCGAGATACTGATTGCCTTCTTCGTCATATAAAAATTCGCCTTGCGCTTTGTTAAATAAACGCGGAAATGAACGGGCGTAAGATTGTACTTCTGATTCGATTTCGTCAAAAATTTTCATGCTTTACTCCTTCCTAGAATGGAAATAGTGATTAATTAATTGAGGTTGTGTGTTCAACTAGCGACTAAACGGCCCGATGCGCACTAACATTTCAGTGTCATGCTCGCCTTTAAAGTGCGTTTGTTTTTCAAACATCACAGAGCGATTCAGCTCAGTGTTTAAAGATTGTGCAGCCCGTTCAAATAATGCCCATGAGGCACCATTGGACTCAGTGATGGTGGTTTCTATAAAGCTAACTTGTGCGCAGTTTGGACGCTGCAAGATATGCTGAATCATTTTTGAAGCAAGACCCTGGCCTCGCGCTTTATCCGATACAGCCACTTGCCAAATAAATAGAGTGTCGGGCTTACCCGGAAGAATATAACCAGAAATGAATCCCACTAATTGCCCTTGGCCGTCATCACCATAAAGCACAGCCGCCACGGAGGTGTCGGCGAAGTGAGAGCACTGCAAAAGATTACAATAAGCTGAGTTGGTATCGAGTGGTGGACAGTTCTGCACCAATTCATAAACCGACATACCATCTTCGGCTGTGGGTATTTGTAATTCGATCGCGAGCGACATAAATCTGTATTCCTGTATTACCTTAAGAACTCTATTATTTACTACTCTAAACATTATTTAAACCCCAAAAGGGAAAATAATGCGAATTTCGCCTATTTATTGCACTAAAATGTCCATTCTGTGAAAAATTAGCACAATAAGCGCACTAAATTGGTAAATTAATCGCCAATTATTCCCCTTTGAACGTAATTTTCTTTAGTGCTATAAATATAGTACACTAAATATTAATCGGTAATTAACATTATTAAGTTGGCAAAATCTATCTATGAACGATGTATTAACTAAGGATCAATGGATCAGCTTCTATATAGATGGTGCAGCTTATGCTCAGCCTATCGACAGGGTGCGTGAGATCGTCACCTACCGAACACCAGCTGATGTCCCAGGCTCACCAGACGTAGTTGAAGGCATTGTTAATATTCGTGGTGATGTCATCAGTGTGGTGAATGGTCGTGCCTTGATGGGGGCTGCCAACGCCACAGCCGACGACGACAGCCGTATCTTAATTATTGAGCAGGCCCGCAGCCTGCTTGGCTTTAGCGTTGATAGCGTCAGCGAAATTATTGGTTTCAACAATGATCAAATTGACACCAGCCACGCCGAAAACGCGCTCATCAAAGGAACCGTTAACTTAGAAGATGGACTGTTTATCGTAATTGATTTAACCCAATACTCAGACGAACAAGATAACTATGAATGAAGTAAGCGAACCACAAACAAGCGTGGCCTCTGATTCATCTCATGTGAATCAGGCGGACCATTTAGAACATCGTATTGAAGAAGTACTGGTGGCACTCAGACGTGTGATTCGGGCAACCGACTTACACTCTAAGCACCTAGTAAAAACCACCGGATTAACCGCCCCCCAGATGCTGATCCTGCAAACCATACGCAATATGGGGCAGGTAACCATCGGTGAAATTGCCCATGAGGTTAGCTTATCTCAGGCAACGGTGACCACGATTCTTGACCGCTTAGAGAAGCGTGAACTAGTTTATCGTGAGCGCTCACTTACAGATAAGCGCAAGGTCCATGCACACTTAACTGAGTTTGCTGATGCGATACTGCTGGGCGCCCCGATCCCCTTGCAGGACCAGTTAACGAGGCAGTTTGGCCACTTAAAAGAATGGGAACAGACCATGCTCATCTCATCACTGCAAAGGGTTGCGCAAATGATGGATGCCCATGAAATTGATGCATCACCGGTATTGGATGTGGGGCAATTAGACCGCCACAGTCAGGTATCCCATAATGGGTTTTATCCACAAGATGCCCTATCCGCTGAGAACAAGCAGAAGTCTAAAGTTGGCTAGCGCTGGCGAAAATATCGCGCCTCTATATAATGGGGGTTTTGCGCAGACAACAGGACACACCTTTGAGCCACATAGATGAAGTATTGGTTGCCTTGCGCCGAGTGATCCGCGCAACCGACTTACATTCCAAACACCTTGCAAAAACCACCGGCCTTACCGCTCCGCAAATACTATTATTGCAAGCTGTGCGCGATAAAGGGCACGTTACCATTGGTGAATTGGCAAACGACATCAGCCTAAGTCAAGCCACCGTAACCACCATCCTAGATCGACTTGAAAAACGTAACCTGGTTTACCGTGAGCGCTCCACCACAGACAAACGAAAAGTGCACACCTATTTAACCGACGCCGGTACCGAGGTACTGAAAGATGCGCCCATGCCTTTGCAGGATCATTTCGCGCGTCAATTTGGGGATTTACAAGAATGGGAGCAGACTATGATTATCTCCTCTCTTCAGCGCGTCGCTCAAATGATGGACGCGCAGCACATAGACGCATCCCCAGTATTGGATATTGGTACATTGGATCGCCAGAGCAACCCCACTGAAAAAGTCGACGCCTACGATAAGTAGATATAAAAAAAGCCCAACCGGGCTTTTTTTATATCTGACACATGCTTTGAATCAATATTCGACTAGGCTCATGAAGGCTTAACTCTAGATTCTGCCCATCACATAAGGTGCCTCGCTTAAGCGAGGCAGTCACATCCGTCTCACTTACTTGAGCCTTTCCTTGTAAAAGATACAAACGCACCTTACCACGCAAACTCAGTTGACTGCCCGCATCAAGCACGGCTAAATCTAATTGCGTATTGTTAACAACTTTAGTGTCAGGGTCTTTCGCCAAGCCACCATACACACGATGCACACCCTGTGTATCGATACTGAGCTTATGATAAAGCTGATGAGTGGCACTTTGCTCACTAGGCTCACACCATAGCTGCACCATCCCTGAAATGTCCGACAACCCATTGATCTCATTATGGCGAAAACCATTTGGGCCACTGCACTGAACTAACACATCACCCGATGAAAATTGTTCGCCATCGCCCAACGTACCTTGATGTAAAACTTGGCCTTTGGTGAAAATGGAAATGATGTCCACCCCTTGATGATGGTGCAATCCCGTTGAACCATTCGCGGTAAAATACGCATGGGCCAAATACACACAAGCGCCAAACCCATCGCGTACCTCATCCGGCACATTGCGTTTAAAATAGCGCCGATCACTCACTAAAACACGTTCACGAATACCCGCAAAGCCGGTGATGTCTAGCTGCTCATACTGTAAAACATGCATAACTTTTTACCAAAATTGAACACAGTATCATTCTGCTTTAAGGCATTAATGAATTTTGGACAGTGCTTTTTTCGCTTTACCTGTCAGGTCTCCTGCGTGATTCATAATATGAAAAATCACACTTTGCTCATGCACCCCACTGACGAGGTGGGCACCTGGCCCTTGTGCATAAATCCCCACATCCTCTCCCCCGTGAGTTTCTGAATCCAAGGGAACAAGCGCCTCCTGATGAAAGCCTGGGGCGCGCGTGTCAATCTTGGTGACATCTTTGCGTCCACCCACGGCACCTAAACCATCTTCATAGGCATGATCTGCATCAGTGGCGTGACCATGATCTCGATGACCCAATCCATTCATATAGCCCAAAGTGGTATAAGGCTTATTATCGTTTGCCAATGCGTATCCATCTGCGCCGACATTAATAACCTTACCCAGAATCGGATTGCCTCGTTTCGGGTAGCCTGCCATGGTAAAAACATGAGAATGGTCGGCAGTCACGATGATCAGGGTTTCACTAGGGTCTGTTACATCCAGCGCCGCTTGCACCGCATTAGATAGCTCAATGGCATCGCTCAATGCATTGTACGCATTGCCTGCATGATGGCCGTGATCAATCCGACCGGCTTCAACATTCAAGAAAAAACCCTGTTTGTTGTTATCTAAGATATCAATGGCGGTGCGAGTCATTTCACTTAACGAGGGCTCACCGGAAATATCATTTTTTCGATCCGCTTCATAACGCATATGACTTTCGTTAAACAGCGCAAACATATGTTGTGTATTTTCAGTATCAATAACATCAAAACCGGCTTGATCAAACACATAGCGACCATTTGGATACTGCTTCTGCCATTCATTAATCAGATGACGTTGATCGGTACGATCCCCTTCCGTTTTACTTTTTGCATCTGGCGAATTAGCGGCGGCATCCTTTGGTAAGAAATGTCGACGTCCGCCTCCCATTACTACTTCGATGCCATTGACATCCACACCGACAAAGCGGGCTTCTAAATTACGCTCAAAATCAATTAGCTGTTGCGCAATGTCTTTACACCCTTGAGCAATGGCTTGCTTGGGCATATCTGAAATATCTTCCCAATTGCGATCCGCGCTTTTTGCATAGTTAGAGGCTGGCGTGGCATGCGTCACACGGGCTGTGGTGACAATGCCCGTGCTCATACCCGCAATTTCGGCCAACTCAAGTGCGGTCACCAACTCATTTCCCGCTACCGTTTGACACTCACCACGCTGAACGTTCTCATCCACACCAATCACACCGGCATCGGTTTTCACACCAGTCACTAAAGCCGTCATCGTACCGGCTGAATCCGGGGTCTGTGCATCCACATTATACGTTTTTGATAACCCTGAAAATGGGAATCGACCAAAGCTTAACTGGTTATCTTCGCCCAACAGGCCTTTGCGCTGACCGTCTAAAATACGCGCTGCCGTCACCGTAGAAATCCCCATGCCATCACCGACAAATAAAATAATATTCTTCGCACTGCCTTTGTTATTATTAATGGCCTGATGGTGTTTAATCGCAGCGTCGATTTTATCCTGTCCATCTACGAACCATACGTTGGATAACGGCGTTAAGGGCTCAGTTAAACTAAGTGGTTTTGAGTCCTCAACCTGAGCGTCACAAGCGGCCAGCAACAACGTGCCAGTACAAATAAATAAAAGACGAGAAAGATAAGTATGCATATGGTTAGCCGTTTATTATTTTAAAAAAAGGCGCCGTATCATGAGCACCCTTTGTCAGATAGCACCCATTATGAGCGCACATACAAGCGTATTATTTTCGCTTGGCTTGGAAGTTTTTGACTTTACTATGAACACCCCGACTAAACGCCTTGGTATTTTCTTCTAGTAAATCCACACCCCATAAGATCAACACCACAACAAACGAGAGTTTAATGGCTTCTGCTAAATGGTCAGTAGCCACCATGACACCAATGGCTGCCAATACCCAAATGGTAGCGGCTGAGGTTACGCCAACCACGGCACCATCTTTTGCTAGCATAACTCCTGCACCTAAAAAACCGATACCTGTGATCACCTGACCCACTACTCGAGAAGGGTCAACCACAGAGCCCTCTAGTAAAAAAGCCGTGGATAAAAATAAATAAGTACCCAGAATAATGAGCGCCGATGTGCGAATGCCAACAGGTTTCCCCCTAAGCTGACGCTCTAATCCAATAATCGATGCGCAAAAAATTGCGGTACCAATAGCCGGCCAGCTATAAGGCTCAATGGAAAAAATCGAATTAAAATCCATGAGATTTAGGACTCCGCACTGCTCTGCTGATTTTTCATGTATTCATTAAAACCGGTTTGCTCTAAACGATCATTGACCAGCTCACGAATCGCTTCACTGCTCTCTAAGCTAAGTGCATGTTGCAAAGTTTGTTTACACTGTATCAACGACATGCTTCGAATCAGGTACTTTATTTTTGGCAGTTTCGCTGCACTCATGGATAAACGCTGAATACCCATTCCCATTAATAACACCACCGCCACAGGGTCAGCGGCCATCTCACCACATAAACTCAATGGCAAGTGATGATGGCGAGCCAACTGCACAATGCGGTTCACTTCATGTAGAACGGCTGGGTGCACGTGATCATAACGATCCGCCACGCGGGAGTTATTACGATCTAACGCCAAAAGATACTGGCTTAAATCGTTAGAGCCGATGGAAATAAAATCAATGTATTTAGCCCACAATGGAATTTGTGAGATGGCCGCAGGCACTTCCACCATGACACCGACTTTCGGGCGACTAACATTCACCCCTTCTTCAGTCAGCTGTGCCAATGCGTCGTCTAATAACTCTAAGAAGGTGGTCAGCTCATTCGTAGAAATCACCATGGGCAGCAAGATATGCAAATTGTCTTGCCCTCTGGCGGCACGAATCATGGCTCGTACCTGAGTCATTAATAACTGGATATTATCTAGCGTGAAACGAATTCCGCGCCAACCCAGTGCTGGATTTTCTTCATGGTGAATCGGAAAATACGGCAGCTGCTTGTCACCACCGATATCCAAGGTACGCATGTATACAGGCTTGTTTTCATACGCCTGCAAAACACGCTCATACACTTGCACTTGCTCATCTTCACTGGGGAAGCTATCGCGCACCATGAAAGGGATTTCTGTACGATATAACCCCACCCCTTCTGCACCGCTTTTCAAACCCGGTGTAATATCCGCCAACAGGCCGGTATTGGTAAATAACTCCAGTATATGGCCGTCGGTAGTTTGTGCCGGTAAATCTTTAAGTAAGGATAATTGCTTTTTTAAACTCTTTTCTTTTTGTACGAGTTTTTTAAATTCGTTCGCGACCACCTCACTTGGGTACAAAATAATTTGCCCCTCGTTACCGTCAACGATCATCTCATCGCCGTCGATCAAGCCTTTCAGTGTGCCCGTGCCCATCACAGCAGGGATCCCCATGGCATTGGCCAGTACCGAAGTGTGGGATAAACTGGAACCTTCATAACACACAATACCGGCAAGCTTATTCACAGGTACCGCCGCCATATCCGACACACTCACCTGCACCCCGGTTAAAATAATGGGGCCATCAAGATGATTTACATCCATGCCCTTGGTGCCACGCCAAGCGTTATATAATTTATTTCCTAGGTGGGCGATGTCTTCTGCTCGAGCTCGAAAATAGGCATCATCCATGGAGTGAAAGATTTCCACATAATGATGAATCGCCAGCTTAAGTGCATAAGGCAGCCAGTGACCTTGGCGAATCTCATGGGTCACTTTTTCAATTAAGGCTTGATCCCCGAGTAACATGGCGTAGGCATCAAAAATGGCGGAGACAGAGTCGGGCATGTCACCGCCCAATGCAGATTGCTCTGCCTGTATTTCCGTCTTAACGGTTTCAAGTAACGCTTGCCATTGGGCCACAGTGGCCTCTATATGATCACACTCAGCATCGGGCACCGTATTCAGCTCACCACTTAAGCACAAACGTACCTTACCAATACCAATACCCGGCGCGCCTTTTACACCAAAGTGACGATCATTTTGATCTTCGATTTTTGCATCAACCGGAATATTCGACACGATCAAGGCTAATTGCGAGGCAAGGGCCACTAAAAAGCCTTCACTTTCTTTACTTAATAATTCAGCAGAACGACTTTGTACCACCAGCACACCGATCACCTTGCCAAAAAGCACAAGAGGCACACCACAGAAGCTGACAAATTTTTCTTCTTGAGTTTGAGGCAGGTAGTAATAATGGTCGTGGGCGGCGGCATCTTTCACATTGACAGGGTGACGGCTTTTGGCCACTAATCCCACAAGACCCTTGCCATGAGGAATGGTCACCACGTTCTTATGTTTTAAGCCGTGACTGGCCAGCAATACCATGTCTTTTTGTTCATTGGCGCGATACAAACTACACACATCGGCCTGAATAACATCACTTATGGAATCCACAATTAATGACACCTGAGCCGATGCCGAGTCCGCAAGGGCGACCTGCTGCACGATGCGGGTTAATTGTAAAATGGTATTGTTCATAGGGTACTCATAAGAGCCAAACACTCGCCAAAATTAATTGGCGAGTGTAACATTTTTCACGCTTAATTTATTGATCAAGATTACACAGGTTGTGAAGCAGTGATAAAAACGCGGCAACCGATGTTTTAGGCGCAGTTTCAGACAAGGTGTGGTAACCCGACGTGGGTATTTGCAAAGTAGTACCATCAACCAAGCCATTAGATGCCGATATAATACGACCCAGTTCTGTGGAGCCCATTGAATGAGGTATCTCGCCTTTGGCTATCAGCTCTTTGTTTAACTGCTCCACATAGGCATCTTTGTACAAGTAGCTGATCCCTAACTGCTCACAGGTATCTTGTAGTTTTTGTGTTAAAGCCTTATTAAACGGCGCGTTGGCGTCTTGATGCCGCAAAACCAAGTGCTGGGCACTCGCCGCGGTGATATCCGGGAACGGGCTGGTATCCACCACGATCAACTGGTTGGTGGAGCCACCAAAGCGACGAAACCATTCCAACAAGTAACGCCAGCTCTTCCCCGCCTCTTCTTGTGCGGTAAAAAACGCCGTCCCCTGAAAGCCATTTTCGAATAGATAAACCAAAGCCGCAGCCGTTAAAACGTTATCCAACTGCCCAGCAATGGTGTCCGCTTGCACTTTCAATTTGTCGATAAACGCAACCGGAGTGCCCGCCACAAGATGCTCTAAACCCTCTAATTCAAAAATCAGGTTGTTCCGAAATTCACAAATATACGCATTGGTGATATCACCACGACCACGATAGGCACCCGACCATGGCTCATAGGCGTACACAGATTCATTTTGGAAACGGTACACAATCTTTTTCATGAGCTGCTCAGCTACTGAGTTGCCCAGCAAGTCCGAACGGGCACCAGAGACAAACGCCGCATATTGAAACTCGTTTGGCCCAGTACACATCAGACCATGACGATCAATATGCGCTGAAAACATCAAACTGTCTGGGTCATTGCCTTGGGCCACTAACAAGCCTTCGTACCACGTAACCTTGGCTCCGCGCTCCTCTAGCTCACGTTGTAATACCCGAAAAAAAGAATGCTCCGCCCCCACCACGCTTGGGTTGCGCAACAAAGAAGACAACAAATCGAGGAAATCATCAGGAAGATCACGGCCAGCGAAAGGTTTGGTCATTAGGGTGTCCATAAAAAGAAATGACGAGGCATGATGCCAGTACCCGCTAGATACCACTGTTTATGGGGTTTGACAACAAAATTGTCTGCTAAGTCATCATTCACCTAACAGAAGCCTATCACTCTAAGTCTAGCTGATTAAGCTGCCCTTGCTTGAACGGGTCGTACAGCATAACTAGTTAGGATATTTAAGCCCAGATACACTACAATACAGTCAGATTTCAATTGGGCCGAGCCCTCCTCATTTTGGCTATGGCTGCATACATCAGCTCAGGCCTGCAACTTAATGGTGATACATGTCAAAATTCTTCTACAAAGGCAAATCCATGAAAAAGCCGGATCATAAAAGTCCAGGCTTCGAAACAAACAAAACAGTACGCCTAGGCACCGATAAAGCGCCAGCTAAAATCAGCGTACAAAGTGAAGAACGTAAACTAGAATTAATCAGTACATTTGAAGAAAATGGCTGGGCGAGCATCATCACGGTAGCACCCGATGCCGACGAAAATATTCGTGACCTTGAGATCTTGCTAGAGAAAAAAGAGGCATCAGCGGCTGTCAGTCAAAAGCAAGCAAGCCGAAATGACCCTTGCCCATGCGGCAGTGGTAAGAAATACAAAAAATGTTGTGCTGCATAAGCATCTGTAGACGAGTCAGCAGAGCCCTCTGCTGACTTTAAATCGACACTAACAAGCCCTTCTTTACATCCTGATGAATTCTCGGGTTAACCCCAAATTGTAATTTAAAGAACTTACGAAAGCTCACCTGAGACTGAAAACCCAAAATACCGGCTATTTCATCCAAGTCATTATGACGCTGAAATAAGCATACCTTAATTAATTCGCGACGCACTACCTGACTGAGCAACGAAAAAGAAGAGCCTTCTGCGCTTAACCGCTTTTGTAAACCACGCGGAGAAATATTCAGTGTCTTCGCAAGATGCCGACCATTAAAACCATCAGGAAAGCCTTTCATAAGTTGGCTTAACACACGGTACTGAAAATTGTGCTGACGCTTAATCTGCTGCCAAGATTCTTGAGCTTTCATTAAGTACACACCATGCAAGCATTCATTGGCACTTAAAAGCTCAAGATGCTCAATGCCGCGATCAAACACCATCATGGATAACGGCGCACCAAACACCACCTCACAATCAAACTTACTACGATACTCCTTCCCATAGCTAGGCTCAGGGTAATCGAGATACAAGGCTAATGGCTTAACATCCTGTTCTACCAAGTCTGACAACAGACTAAAACAAAAACTATAAAAGGTTTCGCTACAAAAGCGCTTTTGACCATACTCAATGGCATGTTCATAAGGAAAACAAAGTGCCATGGAAATATGCTGTTCGTCTTTATGCAGCATAGGAAACGGCTTTAAGTTTAAACGCGGATAATCGTCCGCCAATATTGACAAGCCACTAATAACATCACTAGAAGTGGCAATTAAACGCGAAAAATCACAAGCATTAATTGGCTTAACTTGACGGCCAAATTCAAGCCCTATACTAGAATCGGGGCATTGTTCATAAATACTTTTGATCAGTTTATAAAAATGTCTAACAGGATTGAGCGCTGCTCGTTTTTCATCACTGGATGTCAGCGAAGGAATCACTTTAATGTGTTTATCTTTACTCATTACTTCAAGTAACAGACGGAAATAAATATCACTAAACATGAGAAGACTCTCAACTTAGATCGAAAAAGGCCGCTATTTTATTATTATCATTCGTCAGCTTTAGCCAACAAGAATAAAGTTGGCGCTTACCGACATAGCCAGTACTCAAATCACTAGTACTATTCAATATGTCTGTTTTTCATACTATTTTCTAGGTCAGATTAAGACGAAGTGCCATAACGCAAACTTAAAAGTAATAAAAAGGCCATATCAATGAATAAAACTGCATTAATTATTTTCTCTGCAATAAGCTTAATGGTCGCATCAATATTTTATGTTAATTCACCTTCCATTAATGTAATCGACACACAAAGCCAACCAAGACCAGACTCTGAATCCTTACTAGCAACCCAAGCAATCCCACTTAGTCTTGCGGCTTTTAATGAGTCAGAGTTTATAAGTAATATGGCTAAAAAACTAAAAACCCAACATGATCATGAGATACACAGGGCTTCTGTGCAAATGACCATGCAGGACTTTCGTAATTTTGTACGTGAGCAATACCCTAAAGCATTCCATGATATTTTCACAAAAATCATGCATCTCGCTTTTTCCAAATATGCCGATGATATCCTTCTATTAGTCGCTAACATGGACAAATACGATGCCTGGTACGCAGATCATTTACTTGCACTAAACGATATGGACCCACTCACTAAAAAAGGAACCATCTGGCAAAAAAGGCGAGAGATATTTGGTGATCTTGCGGATGAAATATGGAAAAAAGAATTGACTCAAGAGCAAGAAAAGCGACAAACGGTTCAACAAACCATCGAAGCTCTTAATCAAGCGGATAATATGGCAATGGAAGAGCGCCTATACGTATTACAAAACACATTAGATGAGCTCTACCCAGAAGAACAAACAAATTTCACCCTCAACAAAGGCATTATCGCCAATGTATATTTCCAATTAGACAGTGTACAAAAAGACCTTAGAGCCATGACGGCTCAAGAACGTAAAGACGCATTAGCGAAAAGTCGAAAACAAATGGGGTTTTCTGAAAAAGATATAGACCAATTGGCTGAGGTAGATGAAGAAAAACAACAACGATGGGAAAATGGATATGAATATATGTCTGCACGCGAACAGCTTAACCAGAAGTATTCGGGCAATATTCCACCAGAAGAGCTCAATGCATTACGTAAGCAATACTTTAAAAATGAAGCACCGACTATAGCCGCTGAAGAGTCCTCTGGTTTTTTCCGCTATCAACGCCCAAGATTATTTGGCAGCAATTAAAAACAGATGTACCAATAGAAAACATTAATACCAGTCATTTTACGTCATACATCTTAAAAGCGAACACTTCGAGTAAGTTGTTCGCTTTTTTATTTTGGTTAATAAAAAGTCGCTTCTACACTGAATAGGTCTATTCAGACAAATAATAAGGAGAAGCTAAAAATGACTTTCATGAAAAACTGGATGAATGCTACTAAGGCCCTAGTAGGTTCATTCTGCATATTATCGCTCATCGCATGCGGTGGTGGTAATTATGTTGAAAATGCTGACCGCAATGAAGTGATCACGCTTGGTGATTCTATCTTTGATTTATCAGGTGATATTCAACGCATTCTAGAAGACCGTGCTGGCCAAACCTTTCGTGATTACACTCTAAGTGGTGCGGAACTGTCAGGTGGCATTGTGGCGAATTCTGTAGAGCGTCAATACAGCGATGCAAAATCGACGGATTCAAATATTGAAACCATTGTCATGAACGGTGGCGGCAACGACATTTTAATTCCAGCGATCATCTTAGATCCATATGGCTGCAGAACCCATTGGTGGCGTTGGAGCATCAGCCGAAGCTGCAGAAATCTCATTAACGAGCAATACATTAACTTGGTTAACTTAATGAATAAAATGGATAACGAAGGTGTGGATAATATTATCTATCTTGGTTATTACGAGCTACCTCGTGGCAATGCAAACCTAACCAGTGCGTTAAATTACGGTGATGATAAGCTAAATCAAGCATGCAACAACACCACTGGTAATTGCCAATTCTTAGATCCACGTGGCATGGTGCCAGCTAGTCAGGTATTGAGTGATAATATTCATCCAACCGCAGCGGCATCATTAACTTTAGCCAACTTAATCTGGCCTAAGCTACAACCTCTGCTATAACAAAAAAGGCCAGTTGAATATTCAGCTGGCCTTTATACTTATCTTCTCTTATCTTCTCTTCTAGTTCTTAAAGACTGCCTTTCTGAATCCGCACCTAAGCCTGACCCTAACCCAAACTCAACCTATCCTCTAGCGATGACGCATTGCATTTTGTAATACGGCTATTTTAGTATTACTTTGGATTCCGGCAACCACTGCAATAAGGCGTCTGCAAATAAACCAATATCGATAGGCTTGGATACATAAGCATCCATACCACAAGCAATGCATTTTTCTTTATCACCTTTCATGGCGTTCGCTGTCATGGCCACTATTGGTATCAACACATTGTGCTCTCCTGCATCCCCCGTACGAATGGCGTGTGTGGCTTCGTAGCCATCCATCTCTGGCATTTGGCAATCCATCAAGACAAGATCATAGGCTTCATTACCACAAGCGGACTTTAAGACCGTTAGCGCTTCAACACCGTTTGCCACTGTGTCGCAGGTTAGATGCAAGGACTCCAGTAAACTTTTTGCCACTTCTTGATTAATAACATTGTCTTCAACTAATAAAATACGACAGCCGCTTGCATCTTTTTCTAGTAATGGGTGCTCAATGGTTTTTTTTGTGCTGCGTGTTCTGGCTGATAAATTTCTTAAATAATTACCTGTAATGATTGGATATGATCGTTTTATCTCATCATTCTTAGCCAGCACAATGGATAAGGCATCAAACAAATCGGATGCCGTGATGGGTTTAGAAAAATAAGCGGTAAACCCCAAGTCAGAGAAGTAACGAGAACCGCCCATACCATCCATGGACGTCATCATGATCAAGTCCATCTGATCATACTCAGGTTTCTCGCGAATGGCTTTGCCCAGCATGGCTCCATCCATGTCTGGCATTTGATAATCTAGGAAGGCAACATCAAATAGTGGCTGACCCGATTCTACGACTGAGTTCAGCTTCTCTAGGGCCTGCTGTGCACTGTTGGCTTCAAATACATTAGCGCCCCATTTTGAAAGTTGATACCTGAGAATTTCACGATTAGTACCATTGTCATCCACAATCAAAATATGAGAGCCGGCAATATCAACCGTCGGCATAGGTTGAGGCTCATCGTCACTGATACTAAATAACAAACTAAACGTAAAAACACTGCCTTTACCTTGCTCACTGCTGACCTCTATTTGGCCCCCCATAAGTTCACATAGCTTTTTAGAGATAGCCAGTCCTAGCCCGGTGCCGCCATGTCGTCGAGTTGTGGATGCATCTCCCTGGGTAAATGAGTCAAATAACCTAGGTTGTAAAGCGTGACTAATACCAATACCCGTATCTTCAACTTCGCAGATCAGTTTTACGCCATCATCAACAGGGGACATAGAGGCGCGAACTATGATTTCGCCCGCATCAGTGAATTTAATGGCATTACCCACCAGATTAATTAGGATTTGTCTGAATCGACCAGGGTCACCCTTGACCATAGGATTTGTGATACCACTAAAATCAAGCATCAATTCTATGTTCTTTTCAACCGCCTTAGGAGTTATGGTGTCGGCCAAATCTTTTATCTGATCAACCACATTGAAGTTTAGATATTCTAATTCTAAGTGACCGGCATCAATTTTGGAGAAATCGAGAATATCATTGATAATCGTGAGCAGGGATTGCGCGCTTGAGCGAGCAAGGTGAGCATGACGTGCTTGAACACTGTCTAACTCGCTGCGCATCAATAAACCCAACATACCCAAAACGCCATTCATGGGCGTGCGAATTTCATGGCTCATGCTCGCTAAGAATTCAGATTTGTAGCGTACCGATTCTTCAGCCGCTTCTTTTGCCCGAATTAATTCATTCTCAACCTGCCTACGCACCGTAATATCACGGAAACTCCAAACCCTGCCCACTGCGATTGCATCTACATACATGGGTAGGGAAATGCGCTCATATTCACGACCATCTAAAAATGAAATGGTATCATTTACTTCCATTTCGATGTTTGAATTATAGTAATTAACGCTGTCTATGAATAACTCAGGCTCTTTTAATTGGTTGGTCACATAATCTAAAAGTGCATCCTCTTCATCATCTTCAATCAGAACATCAGGAATATTCCATAAATCCAAGAAACGCTGATTGTGCCGTAATATTCGGCCATTGGCATCGCTCACCAAAATACCATTATCCGTCGACTCTAAAATTGATGTCAGAAGCGACATTATTTTTGCTTGTTCAAGCCTGTCATGCTTATCGATACTGATATCTCTAATCACTGCCGTATACATAGGCACTTGATTCGTTAAAAATTCGGCAATAGATACATGTATAGGAAATTGATCATCATTTTTCTTAATTCCAATTAATTCTTTACCATCACCTACCAATAACAAAATTTCTTCACTTAACCCAGAATGGCCGGCCTGTTTGCTTGATTCTGTCATCTCAAATTCTAATATTTCAAGCAATGATCGACCTTTAAGTTCTTTTTCTTCGTAGCCTAGAATTTCATTGGAAGACTTGTTACTTTCTAAAATATAACCATTGGCATCAAATACAATAATGCCGTCTATGGTTGATTCAAAAATTGCATTCAAGCGATCGCTATATTCTTTTGACTCACTGGATGCATTTTTTTCTGATATTAATGCCGCATTAATTTTATAAAATAAATTATGAAAACTTCGGGCCAGCACACCCACTTCATCTCGAGCTTCAACTGGCAAACCATTAATTTCCCCTGTCACTTCATACTCTTCAATGGCTTGTTTCATTTTCATTAATGAGCCAATTAAATGTCTGGAAATCACAATTGCCAGAACCAATGAAAAAAGCGCCAGAAAGACCCCTATATAAATACTTTTGTTTTTTAAGTTTTGAAGCTCTATTCTGGTTTCTGTATTGACCTTTTGAATCACCAATAGAAGTGATTGAGTAAAGCCATAATATTGAAGCTTAATATGTCTAAAGTAAGATGGGTACTCAACACCATCCGTCGAGATTTTCGATGAAAAATGGTATTCATCGGTGTTATTATCAATTTCACGCTTCAGAACAGGGAATAGAGACTGAATATCATTGGGATTAATGAGATCAATTTTCTTACGTTCATTAGAATTATGCAGAATCCGCCCTTGTTTATCTGCAAGATAAAATGTTAATCCAGATAACGCTGTACTGCTCAGTTGAGATATGAATCTATCGATATCAATATTGATAATCACAATGCCAAACAAGTCTCCCTTCTCTTCGCTGTAAATAGGTATGGAAACCCTTAATACAGGCTCATAAGGAATCACCACCTCACCAAATTCTTTATTCAATTCGATGGGAGAGAAATACAGTTCTCCTTTATTGCGAGATATGGTTTTTTCAAAATAGGCCCTTTTGCCTTTTTGCTGTAACTGATCGTTAGGAACTCGAATTACAGAAGCCCCATCTCGCTTTACATTTATTAGTTCTTGTCCTTGATTTTCCACGCTGATATAACGAATTTGCTTATAAGTAGGTTTGGCGAGAATCATTTGTTCGAAGATTTGCTGCAAGCGGTCGTACCATAAAGCCTGCTCTTTAGGATTTCCTCGTGTATTGATAATGCCTTGGATAGGTGGCGTATTACTTAGAAACACTACATCAGAAGAAGATTGCTCGTAGAGCTGAGCAAGAAGTGGCTGAACCAGCGCGCCCTCTATGGCTAGTTGCTTGGATTCACCTTGATAAATAATGTCTTGGCTTTCTTTATAAAAGGTGTAACCCACCAAGCCCGATATAAGGACAGACAAGCACAGAGCCCCAATAGGCAAAATGATGCTAATGGGCCTAGATGACCGACCAATGGGTAAATAATGAGATTCATCCTGATTCATAAGACACCCGTTATTTCTAACATGTAACCGTGAATGTGGATTTATTCCGACACATCAAACACAGAAAAATCATGTATCTAGAACTAACTCGACCAATAACGAAAGACAGTTGTACGGTCTTCTATGCACTTAATGATCAGAGCAGTGCTCAGCACTGCTTTTTGCTGATCCTTGGTTGCATCCAATTAAAATAGTTACCCAAATAATGCCTCTGACTAAGGTGATCTTGGCAAACAATGAGAACCATCGTTCAGGTGCCTCGGCTTGCGCCAATACACTCATTGAAATACCACTTACCCATATTCAAACAACGCCTTTGACCATTCATTTCACACAATCGATTTATTAGAATGGATGTATAAAGTTAAGCAGAAAATGGCCATTCCTCAATTAAGTGGCCAAATTTAACTGATGCCAAGCACGCCACAAGCTCACCGCAATAACAGACTCCAGTACCAATAGTCCCCACATCATATCATTTGCTGGAAATAGGGTAATCGCTAACAGGCGAATGGCGGCTAAAATTGAGGAAAATACAAAGGCAAAAAATACGCTACCCAAAACAAATTTGGGCTGAAAGGATGCCGCTAACATAGCGATACCTAAGCCTAATTGTAAACCACCATAAACGCTGAAGTATTCCAGCTGAGCATAAGGGCTAGCAAACCCAAAACCCAAGGCCTCAGCGGACATATCCAGTTTGAACATGCACCAAAGGGCGGATAGAACATACACGCCGCCAATCACTCTCATTGTTTTCATAGTCTCTCCTTTTTATCTATTTACGTCTTCTAGGGCTGATTGGCTCACAAAGCAACAAACTCATCTACACTTAGTTTTATATACCTTAAGTTATCCCTTAATCGATTATGCCAATTGATCAAACACGCCATGAAGGTCTAAAAGCGGACAAGTACACCTTAGACCAACAAGGTGTAGGCTGGCATTTTTGGCGCTACAGTTTTTGGATTGTCATCCTTTTGACCTCTTCCCTTATTCTTGTTAGTGCTTGGTTTGTTGATCGCAATAATAATGATGCATATGTGCAAAAAGCACGCTCACAGGTTCAGAACCAGCTCAATACCATTCGTGCCCGCTTAGAGGGCCATCTGAATAGTAATATTCAAGCCGTGAACGGCTTAGTGGCCGCCATCAGCATCGAGCCCAACTTGACCCAAGAGCGCTTCGCCCTATACGCCAAGCCATTAATCGACTCGGGCAATCAATTACGCAATATAGGCGCCGCGCCTGATATGGTGCTTCAACTTATTTACCCATTAGAAAACAACCGTGGAGCCCTTGGCCTCAACTACCTCACCCATGAAAAACAGCGCCAAGGGGCCATTACCGCTCGTGACTCCGGTCAGCTGGTATTGGCCGGCCCCATTGACTTAGTACAGGGTGGTCGAGGGTTTATCGGGCGCATCCCTGTATACAGTGAACACATAGTAAAAGGGGAGCGACGCTTTTGGGGGCTTATTTCAGCGGTTATCGATGCCGACTCCCTTTACAAAGAAAGCGGACTATATGATGAAGACCTCGCACTGGATGTGGCAATCTTTGGTCACGATAAACGTTTTTCAGATGGCACTATTTTTTATGGCAATGAAGACATCTTTACTCAACACCCAGTGGTGGCTTTTATCGAGTTACCATTTGGTAAGTGGCAACTTGCGGCACTACCGAGCAGCGGCTGGCCACAGTTAGCGGATGACGCTTGGCGCTTACGCTTCACTATGCTGATTGTTGCATTATGTATTTTAACCCCAGTCGTGACACTTGCATGGTTGAACAACCGTCATCGTGATCAGCAGATCCGTCTTAACGCCCTATTTCAACTTTCCCCCATGGGAATTGCACTGAACGACTTTGAAACCGGTGAGTACCTTAAGGTCAATAAACGCTTAATAGAGGACACGGGATACACTCTTAAGGAGCTAAGGCAGCTGAGTTATTGGGACATTACCCCTGAAAAATATAAGGAGCAAGAGGCCCAGCAGCTTCATGAATTAACGACCAAGGGGACCTATGGCCCATACGAAAAAGAATACATCAACAATCAAGGCATCACTTATCCTGTTTTGCTCAATGGTGTGCTGATTGAAGATAGCCAAGGTAGAAAATTAATCTGGTCTTACATAGAAAATATATCCCTACAGAAAAAAGCTGAGAAAGAATTATTAGAACACAACAAACAGTTTGAGCTAGTGATCAATGCCACTCAAGTAGGCATCTGGGATTGGCAAGTTGAAACCGGCGCACTGACTCTGAATGATCGCTGGGCCGAAATCATAGGCTATACCTTGAATGAACTAGGGGATATCAGTATCGAAACCTGGCTCAGTCATGCCCACCCAGATGACCTTGAAGAGTCCGGCAATCGATTACAGGCACACTGGGATGGTAAATCAGAGTCGTATATTTTCGAAGGTCGTATGCGACACAAAGACGGTCATGACGTATGGGTACTCGATACAGGCAAAGTAATAGAGTGGTCTGAACAGGGCAAACCTAAGCGTATGGTAGGCACACACCTTGATATCACAGATAAAAAACAAAGTGAGCAAAAAATTGCGCAGACAAATGCATCTTTAGCCAAACAAATTAAATTAATTAAAGCGGTTGCAACAACACAAAGTGACTTCATTCAAAATCGAGAACTGAAAGATCCATTAAAAAATGTATTAAAGCAATTTATTCATCTAACAGAAAGTGAATTGGCGTTTATAGGTAATGTGTTTTATCAAGACAATCAAGCTTCCATTGAAATGCTTACTTTCTACTCAATTGAAACCAACAC
>JBNMQC010000016.1:0-30695 GCA_051277445.1 Bermanella sp.
GCATTGTTGTTAGGCGCGTATGTTGCCGATGAGGCGTTGCATGCTCGCACTTGGATCGGTGCCAGTTTTATTTTGGTGGCTTTGGTGATTTATCATCATCACGCCATTTGGTCAGTGGTAAAACGTCTTCGAGTAGATGCTTCTTTGCAAGAAGCTGGAAACAAACCCTAAAACATATTGCAGTGTGGCCGATAACGTTTTCAAGACATGGGCAAGGTATGCCCTCAACTTGAAGGAGTAGACACATGAATAGGTTGGCATGGTTGCTGGTGATGGCCCTGTTTTTATTACCCGTGAGTGGGTGCAGTATGCTGGGATTTGGTGACGACGATGATGAGGACGTGGCCACTATTTCGCAAGACACCATGCTCAAACCCATGGAGACGCAGATTGATCCTGTGGCGCCGTTAATTCTGCGTGTGGTGGGTTATGGCGCGATTAATCCTAAAGCGAAAGGACAAAGTAACGTGCAGAAACGTTTGATGTCGATTCGTGCTAGTCGTTTAGATGCCTACCGAGCGATGGCTGAACGGGTGTATGGCACCAAACTAAGCGGTAGTTCGACCGTGCGAGATTTGGTTGTGCAAAATGACAGCTTCCGTACTTATGTGGATACCTTTATCCATGGTGCTCGTGTGATTTCTTCGGATGTATTAGAAGATGGCAGTGTGGAAACCGTATTAGAAATGGTGATTGATGCGGGCTTCCGTAATTGTTTGACCACTGAAAACTCCATGCGCTTTAACTCTGATTGTCGTACGCAGGTCATGCACTCGGGAAAGGGTAATATGCGCACGAGTCGATATCAGGATGTGAATCGTGTGCAAAGTCAGTCTGCTATTCCTGAAACCAACCACTATTTTGTGGATTAACGGCATAACACCTAAGGAGACGCATGATGAAAACGTTGTTTATATTCCTGCTCAGTCTTAGCTTTATGCTATCAGGTGGTGTGATGGCTAAAGAGATCACTGCCATCGGTTCTGCGGTATTAGTTGAAGACATGGAAACCAGTCGCGATCAAGCGATTCGCGATGCGTTGCGTCAAGCGTCATTACAAATGGGTGGCTCTATCCATTCGTCACAAATGCTGGTGGATGGTTTAGTGACATCTGATCAAATGAGTTTAAAAACCAGTGGGCAATTTCGTCATGTGCGCATTTTGCATGAGAAGATCAGCCAAGGCATTTTAGAAGTCAAATTGCGGGCGGAGTTCATAGAAGAAGGGCAATGTGCCATGAATGAAGGCAACGGTTATCGCAAAGCGGTGGCGGTTGCGGGCTTTGCCTTGCAAAGCCCTAAGCATGCAGTATTGGGCGGCTTGGGCAATATAGAGCAACACCTTTCTAGTGTGTTGGCCAATACCATTAATGGACGTCATCGTTTACACGCCATGGACAGTGGCCACCTTTTAATGTTCAGCAGTGTGGATCGCGCACCGTCTTCGCAAAATAATTTACAGCGATTAACCAACTCTGTAGAACTGGCCAAAGAGCTGGGTGCGCAGTTTGTTATTAGTGGCGTGATTCGGGATTTGGATATGATCAACCCCGATGCCAGTGTGCCGCAAATTTGGGATCATCCATTGGATTTAATCGGTTTGTCGCGAGAAAAACGCATGCGCAACTTTGTATTGGATGTGTATGTACATGATGGCATCAGTGGTGCGCTTATGTTTCAAAATACCTATGCCACCGCCGGTGAGTGGGAATACGGCGATCGTCACCGCACGGGTTTTGCGACCCCTGTTTTTTGGAAAAGCGACTATGGGCAACATGTTAAAGACGCTTTAAGCAAGGTGGTGGATGACTTGAATACGAATCTGGGTTGTCAGCCTTATATGGCGAAAATCATAGATACATCGGGTGATTATATTCGCTTAGATACCGGCGGCAGTGTGGGTATGCGCCCTGGTGATGAGCTTACCGTGTTTCGTACCAGCACCTTTTATAATTTAGACCAGCAAGGTCTTACTCAGTTAAAAGATACCAAGGTGAAAGCCATCATTACTCAGGTTCAGCCTCGCTTTGCTATTGCTAAGTTGAATAAAACACCAGACCGTTATGCCATTCAGCGAGAAGATGTGGTCGTGGCTTGGTGAATTCTCGCCACCATGTGGCGAGACACAAGAGTGCCTCCTATACTCAATACAGCTCATATTCACATGCTTACCACAAGGACTGAGGTAAGGTTGTCCTGTTTGCTGTGGAGGCGCCATGAACGATCATATTGTTATTATTAATGCACCTAAATTTAATCCTGACCTGTATTTCCACCGCTTGATTAGCCAAGTTCGTTCCAATCCTGCGACGAAAAAAACGCCCATTGTACTGCTCAATAATTTATATCTAGATGGCTTGCCCATGACGCTGGAACATCTGGGTGTGACCTATTTGGAAGGACACGGCAATCATGAAGTGGACTTTCAACAAAGCAACATGGAGCAAGCGGCTCATATTATTGTGCTGGCGGATGATGAGCACAGTGATGACAGCGACAGCTTGAGCTTTGATATTTGTTATCGAATGAAAGAGCACGGTCTTGCCTATCGAGTCATTGTGGAATGTGTCGAAGATGAGAATCGAGAGCGATTTAAGCGCATCGGTGTGAAAACCGTTATTCGCCCGATCCGCTCTTACCCTGAAGTACTGGTTCGTGCCATGGAAAGCCCTGGGGCAGAGATTCTGATAGAAGATATGTTTACGGGTTCTAATGATCTGATTATGCGTTTTCCTCTTTGGTTAGAAGGGGACAAATGGCAAGAAGTGATGATGGCCATGATTATGGATAACCTAGGCACACCGCTGGCTTATATCAGCAAAGAGGGGCACGTGTGTGTTCACCCTTCTACGGAAGATAATGTGTACGCTCAAAGTATTTTATTACTGGTACGCACAGACAATATTCCTACTGACGCGCAAGTGAGGGATGCGTTTGCGGTTTACCATAAGCGGCAATTGTCAGCGTGATGAGTTCATGCTGAACTAGGGTTATTGGCTGATTTCGTTCATACACCTAGATACTGCACACTGTTTATAAGCTGTGCAGGATGGTGCTTTTTTCGGGCTATTGGTATTTCACGACAACGTTGAATCAGGTATCGAGCTCAAGTTGATCTTCTTCACTGTAGTGATGATTTTCAGAGCACGAATAGGACTTAATGGTCTTGCCTTCTTCATTAATGGAATGCAAATACACATCGAACCCCCAAAGTGTGTGTAAGTGCTTAACCACATCCTGAGTCTGCTCGTTGAGTGGAATATTATTTTGCCTTTGGTGATGAAGGGTTAATGAACGATCACCATTAAGGTCAACAGAGTAAACCTGAATATTCGGCTCACGATAGGATAAGTCGTATTGCTTGGCTAGGTCTTCACGCACCTTTCGATACCCCATCTCATCATGGATGGCATCAATACTAATGTGCATCTTGCGTTCGTCATCCATAATCGAAAACAGCTTCAAGTCGCGCATTAGCTTGGGCGAGAGGTACTGTAAAACAAAACTTTCATCTTTAAAATTTCGCATGGCAAAGTGTAAAGTATCCAGCCAATCACTGCCTGCAATATCGGGAAACCATTCTTTGTCTTCATCGGTAGGGTGTTCACATATACGGCGAATATCGCTCATCATATGAAAGCCTAATGTGTAGGGATTGATGCCGCTAAAGTAAGGGCTATCAAAGGGCGGTTGATAAATCACGCTGCTATGGCTATTTAAAAACTCCATCATGAAGCCTTCGGTCACCAAACCTTCGTCATACATGGTGTTGAGTAGAGTGTAATGCCAAAATGTTGCCCAGCCCTCATTCATCACCTGCGTTTGGCGCTGTGGATAAAAATATTGTGCCAGTTTGCGAACGATACGAATAATCTCACGCTGCCAAGGTTTGAGTAGTGGCGCGTTTTTTTCTAGGAAGTACAATAAATTTTCTTGAGGCTCGCTTGGAAAGCGTATGCGTTTCTTTTTACTCTCTTTTTCTGAAATAGGAAGCGTGCGCCATAAGTCATTCACCTGTTGTTGCAGTATGCTTTCTCGTTCTTCTTGGCGTAGCTTTTCTTCTTCGCTGCTAATAGGGCGAGGGCGTTTGTAACGATCCACGCCATAATTCATCAAGGCATGGGCCGCATCTAAAATACTTTCGACAGCATCGACCCCATGGCGCTCTTCACATTTTTTAATGTAGTTACGTGAAAAAACAAGGTAGTCAATGATGGCGCTGGCGTCTGTCCAGGTTTTAAATAAATAATTTCCTTTAAAGAAGGAGTTATGGCCATAACTGGCATGGGCGATTACCAGTGCTTGCATGCACATGGTGTTTTCTTCCATTAAATAGGCGATACAAGGGTCACTGTTGATGACGATCTCGTAGGCTAAACCCATTTGCCCACGCTGATAGTGGGTTTGCGTATGCAGAAAGTGTTTGCCGTAAGACCAGTGATTATAGGAAATCGGCATGCCAACCGAGGCGTAGGCATCCATCATTTGTTCTGCGGTGATGACTTCAATTTGGTTTGGATAGGTATCTAGGCGATATTCTTTCGCAATACGGCCAATTTCTTTGTCGTACTCTTCAAGTAATTCAAATGTCCATTCAGAACCGGTGGAAATGGGTTCACGTCTTCTGGCTTTTGTCATACCGCCTCCTTAAGAGACTTGCGCGAAAATAAGTCCCTAAATACAGGGAAAATATCCGACGCACTGGTGATTTGTTCCATGGCGAAACGATCGCCGAGCTGAGGCGCTAGTGCTTCATAGGCGCGCCATAACGCTTGGTGCGCGTTAGGTGTGATCTCTATGTAAGCAAAGTATTGCGCCATGGGCATGATGCGTTGACGTAAGATTTCAGCACAGTTTGGGCTGTCGTCATCCCAGTTGTCACCGTCACTGGCTTGGGCGCCGTAAATATTCCATTCGGCTGGGTTATAGCGTTCTTCTATAATATTACCCATTAACTCCAATGCACTGGATACAATAGTACCGCCGGTTTCACGGCTGTAAAAAAACTCTTCCTCGTTCACCTCTTTAGCGCTGGTATGGTGGCGAATAAACACCACTTCGGTTTTTTCGTAGTTTCGCTGTAAAAATAAGTAAAGCAAAATATAAAATCGTTTTGCCATGTCTTTGATTTGCTGCGTCATGGAACCTGATACATCCATGACACAAAACATCACGGCTTTGGTGCTGGGAACCGGCTCTTTTATGATATTGCGGTATTTGATGTCGAAGGTATCAATAAAGGGAATTTTTTTGATCTTCTCTTGTAGCTTGAGAATTTTTTCTTCAAGTTCGGCGATTTTGATGGGATTTTTTAAGTCCTCATCTTTGGCTTGTTCATCTTCTAGCTCCGCTTTGGCTTTTTTAAGTTTGCGGCGTGAGCTGGCTGACAATGCGATGCGACGGGCATGGGCGGCACGCATGGATTTAATCACCGCAAGATTGTTAGGCGTACCGGTCGCAGTGAAACCGGCGCGGCGATACTCCACGGCATCGTGCTCGTTTAAGGTTTTTTTCAGCAGGTTCGGTAAGGCGAGGTCTTCAAAGACATAGTCTAGGAATTCTTCTTTACTGATAAAGAAAGAGAACTCGTCTTCTCCTTCCCCTTGGTTGCTGGCATTGCCTTCACCCGCACCGTTACCGCCACCTTCTCCTTTAGGGCGCAGAACTTTATCGCCTGCATGAAATTCTCGGTTGCCAGGCAATACACGTTGACGAGCACCGCCATTGCCATGACTAAAAACGGGTTCACTGGTATCCCGGGTGGGAATACTGATTTTCTCGCCCCGTTCCATATCGGTGATGGAGCGTTTGTTTACCGCATCGGTCACCGCTTTTTTGATGTGGCTTTTATAACGGCGCAAGAATCGCTGGCGATTGACCATGCTCTTGTTCTTGCCGTTCAGCCGTCTATCTATGATATAGCTCATAGGACACCTCTTTTTTACTGTGATTTACGAACGCGTAAATACCATTCAGAGAGGAGCCTAACTTGTTTTTCGGTGTAGCCACGTTCCACCATACGGGCCACAAAGTTGTCGTGCTTTTTCTTTTCGTCGTTTGAGCCTTTGGCGTTAAAGCTAATAACCGGTAGTAGATCTTCGGTATTGGCGAACATTTTCTTCTCAATCACCGCGCGCATTTTTTCATAACTCTGCCAGCTTGGGTTTTTGCCTGCATTATTGGCTTTAGCGCGCAGTACAAAGTTCACCACTTCGTTACGGAAGTCTTTAGGATTACTGATACCCGCGGGTTTTTCGATTTTTTCTAGTTCTTCATTGATGGCCACACGATCAAGAATTTCACCGGTCTCTGGATCACGGTATTCTTGGTCTTGAATCCAGAAGTCTGCGTAGGTGACGTAGCGGTCAAATATGTTCTGACCGTATTCGCTGTAAGATTCTAGATAAGCCGTCTGAATTTCTTTGCCGATGAACTCCACATACTTAGGCGCCATATATTCCTTGATGAAATTTAAGTAGCGGTCGGCGATTTCTTGCGGGAACTGCTCTTGCTCAATTTGTTTTTCAAGCACATACATTAAATGTACAGGGTTGGCCGCCACTTCACTTGGGTCAAAGTTAAATACTCGGCTTAATATTTTAAACGCAAAACGGGTGGATAAACCGCTCATGCCTTCGTTGACCCCAGCGTTGTCATGGTATTCCTGAATCGATTTCGCCTTAGGGTCGGTATCTTTTAAGTTCTCCCCGTCATAGATGCGCATCTTACTGTAAATACTGGAGTTTTCTGGCTCTTTTAAACGGGACAGAATCGAGAACTGCGCCAACATATTTAATGTGTCAGGTGCACAAGGACTTTCATGTAGTGAGCTGTGGGTGAGCAGTTTTTCATAAATATGCGTTTCTTCACTGACTCTCAAGCAATAAGGCACCTTGACGATGTAAACACGGTCAATGAAGGCCTCATTGGTTTTGTTGTTTTTAAAGGTTTGCCATTCGCTTTCATTTGAGTGCGCCATGAGCACCCCATCAAATGGGATGGCCCCCATGCCTTCGGTGCCGTTGTAGTTACCTTCTTGGGTCGCCGTCAGTAAGGGATGCAAAACTTTAATGGGCGCTTTGAACATCTCGACAAATTCCATAATGCCTTGGTTGGCACGGCATAGGGCACCGGAGAAGCTGTAGGCATCTGGGTCATCTTGGCTGAAGTCTTCTAACTTACGGATATCCACTTTACCCACAAGCGCCGAAATATCTTGGTTATTTTCATCCCCAGGCTCGGTTTTGGCGACGGCAATTTGATCCACGATGCTGGGGTACAATTTCACCACTTTAAATTGTGAGATATCACCATTGTATTCATGCAAGCGTTTTGCAGCCCAAGGCGACATGAAACCTTTGATGTAACGATTGGGAATGCCAAAGTCTTCTTCTAATATGGCGGCGTCTTCTTCAGGATTAAATAAACCCAAAGGGGATTCAAATACAGGGGAACCTTCAATGGCGTAAAACGGAATATGTTGCACTAGGTGCTTTAGACGCTCAGCCAAAGAAGACTTACCACCGCCCACAGGGCCCAGTAAATATAAAATTTGTTTGCGTTCTTCTAAGCCTTGAGCGGCATGACGGAAATACGACACAATTTGCTCGACAGCTTCTTCCATGCCATAAAATTCACTAAAGGCTGGGTAACGTTTGATAACTTTGTTAGAGAAGATTCGACTCAAGCGAGAGTCATTGGCGGTGTCGATGAGTTCGGGTTCACCAATGGCCATGAGCATGCGCTCTGCGGCTGATGCATAGACGCTCGGGTCGTCTTTACACAATTGCAGGTACTCTTGCAGCGTCATGACTTCTTGCTGTGTGGTTTTATAGCGATCCTGATAGTGGTTGAAAATGCTCATGGTAACCTCACCTAGTGTCTATGTGCTCATGGGCCTGCTCTCAAATAAGTCTACGTTTCTATGTTTAATTTAGACTTATTTACGTTCCCTGTATTCCCTTAATCGTCGGCTTTGGAAAGGATTAGCAGCAAGGCGTCAATTTTTTAATGCCTTGTGAAATAAGTTGCATAGGTCATGCCTTTTTTAAAAATGGATTAAAAAACTTTAAAACAAGTGTCTGAAACGTGGTGCATAAATATCGGCATATCGTGACGGGTTAGAGCCTACGTGTTTTGCGGTGAGGCTTAAAAGGCTCCATAGGATTGTGGTGAGTGGTGAGTGGTGAGCAGTGAGCAGTGAGAAGGAAGGGCTAGTAGGTGGCGCAGTGGGGTATCCATGTTGCGGGTATAAAAAAACCGCTTACTTTGTTGAAAGTAAACGGTTTTCAGCGATGACGGCTTGCTTACATTTCTACTTTGTCAGGTTTACCCAGTTTCCACATTTCAAAGCCACCATCTAGGCTAAAGGCATTCGTGAAACCTTGCTCAAACAAGAATTGGGCGGCGCCTTGGCTTGAATTGCCGTGATAGCAACACACCACGACGTTTTCATCTTTAGGGGTATTGGCAACAAATGTTTGCACGTTGCTGTTATCTAAAGGAATCGCCCCAGTAATATGACCGGCAGCAAAGCTTTGAGGGTCGCGAATATCGACGATATGCACAGGTGTGTCGCTGTCCATTAAATCGTTTAACTGTTTGATTTTTATGTGCTGAAACATAACACCTGCCAAAATTTAAAGAGTTTGTCGGTAACGTTTATTGCTTTCTATGTGCAGCAGCGTCATGGGGCCACCCCAAACGCAACCTGTGTCTAGGCCAATGACATTTGGCTGATTAAATACCCCATTTAGTGCCGCCCAATGACCAAATAACAGCGTGGTCTTTTTTAATTGGTGTGGATAACTAAACCAAGGTTTTAATGCACTGTGTTCATTGCTTGGGGCATGTTTACTGGCAAGATCCAGCTCGCCATTGGGCCCTAAAAAACGCATGCGGGTAAAATAGTTGGTAATGACGCGCAGGCGATCCGCACCGATGAGATTGTCATCCCATACATCAGGGTAATCGCCATACATGTGGCGGAAAAACTTTTTGTGGTGTCGGCTTTGCAAAACCACTTCTACTTCTTCTGAAAGGGCTTTGGCTTTTTTTAAATCCCACATGGGCGGAATACCCGCGTGGCACATGGCCAGTTTACGTTCTTTATCCCACTGTAAAAGCGGCTGTTTTCTGAGCCACTTAAATAAAGTGTCGGCATCTTTTGAGGCAATAATGCGATCTAGGTCGCCGTCTTTTTTTACGGTTTTTTGTCCGCAGGCCATGGCCAGTAGGTGTAAGTCGTGATTGCCCAATACGATTTTGCAGCTTTTACGTATGCTGTGCAAAAACTGCAGAGTGCCTAAACTGTCTGGGCCACGGTTGACCAAATCGCCGACACACCAGAGTTGATCCGCCGCTGGGTCAAAGTTCACCTTGTCCAATAACTTCAGCAAAGGTGGCAAGCAGCCTTGTATATCCCCAACCGCAAACGTTCTCATGGTTAGTGCACGCTGTTTGTGACGGCCAGTGTAAACACTGGGATTTCAACATCAAACAGGGCGCCTTCATGGTCGAGCATGGTGTAAAAGCCACCCATGGTACCAACGGGGGCTTCCATGACGGTGCCAGAAGTATAAGTGTAGCTATCGCCTGGCTTAATAATGGGCTGTTGGCCGATGACACCATCCCCCCGTACTTCTTGGGTGCCTAGGGTCTCACCATTGGTGATGATCCAATGGCGCGACATGAGTTGCACCGGCTCCAGTGTTTCATTGGTAATGCTGACGGTATAGCTGAAGACATAACGCTTTTTTTCAGGCGCCGATTCTTCTGCCATGTAGTGAGGCATTACATGCACAAACACTTTAGCCATGATTTGCCCCGTCATATACAAAGTCGGCAATGCGCGCGTACTCTGCCAAACCTAAGCGCTCAGGACGCAGAGTGGGGTCAATGCCGATGGATTCTAATTGCTCAGCGCTAATGGTGTTTTTTAGGTTGTTCTTAAGGGTCTTACGACGCATAGAAAAACTTTCACGCACGATATTCTCAAGGGTGCGGTGATCTTTAACCGGATGAGGAATTTCTTTGTAAGGCACCATGCGTACAATGGCGCTGTCGACCTTAGGCGCAGGTTTAAACGCACCCGGGCCCACATCAAATAAGTGCTGAACTTCACAATGGTATTGCGCCATGATGGATAGACGACCGTAGTTGTTATCACCAGGGCCTGCCGCCATGCGCTGCACCACTTCTTTTTGCAGCATGAAGTGCATGTCTTTCACTTTGCCTGTGTAGCTGAGCAAGTGAAAAATCAGTGGGGTAGAGATGTTGTACGGCAAGTTACCCACAATGCGCAGTGGGCGCTCGTCTTCGTATAAGCTGGCAAAATCGAATTTCAATGCATCGGCTTCATGAATTTTAAAGCCCGGCATGTTGAAGAATTTGACGTTCAAGCCTGGGATTAAGTCGCGGTCGAGTTCGACCACGTTAAGATAGCCTTCGGTGGCATCTAATAATTCTTCAGTGATGGCGCCCATGCCCGGGCCAATTTCCACCATGTTGTCACCCACTTTTGGGCGAATGCTTTTGACAATGTTGCGAATAACATTGGGGTCGTGCAAAAAGTTTTGACCGAAGCGTTTTCGGGCTTGGTGACCCATGTGTTGGCGAGACATGTTAGTTTCCTTTGTGGGCGGCACGGCTGGCGGCCATCAACTCGGCGTATTCAATGGCGGTATGTAAACTGCCACTGTCGGCGTTGCCGGTTCCGGCTAGATCTAGGGCGGTGCCGTGATCCACAGATGTACGAATAATGGGTAAGCCTAATGTAATATTAGCTGCTTGGCCGAAGCCTTTGTATTTTAAAACGGGTAAACCTTGGTCGTGGTACATGGCGAGTACCGCATCACCGGTTTTGAGGACTTTATCGGTGAATAAGGTGTCCGCTGGTAAAGGGGCACTCAGACCAATGCCTTGCTGACGCAGCCTGGCCAGCGTGGGCTCAATGACGTCGATCTCTTCTGTGCCCATGTGGCCGCCTTCCCCCGCATGGGGGTTCAAACCGCACACTAGGATATGGGCCTTGGGTAAGCCAAAATAACGCTTAAGATCTGTGTCGAGAACCTTGATCACCTGGGTGAGACGCTCTTGAGTAATGGCATCAGGCACGTCTTTTAAGGGTAAGTGAGTGGTCACTAGTGCCACCATTAACCCCTTGGTTGCGAGCATCATCACAACGCGCTCGGTGTGAGTATACTCTTCTAAAAACTCAGTATGACCCGTAAAGGCGACACCGGCTTCGTTGATCACCCCTTTGTGCACCGGTGCAGTCACCATGGCGTCATACAGGCCATCAAGGCAGCCTTGGGCCGCATGGCTTAGGGTATCCAGCACGTATTGACCATTGGCAGGATTGAGCACACCGATTTCTTCGGGTTCGGCCAACGCAATGGGGTGTACCCAGATTTCTCCTGCTTTAGCGGGAGAAGAGTCGTTAGCATCAAAAGATTTGATCACCAAAGGCAGGTTTAACGCCGCAGCACGACGCTGCAACAGATCAGGGTCGCATATGGCGATGATTTGATTCTGGTGCGCTTGCTGCGCAAGGGCCACAGTTAAGTCCGGGCCGATGCCAGCCGGTTCGCCCACGGTTAGGGCTAGCCTATAGCTCATTTTTTACTTCCACATAGGCATCGGCACGAATCTGACGTAACCAGATAGGCAGTTCTTCTTCAAAGCGACGAGAGTAAAGTAACTGGCGAGCTTGATTACGCTGCACTTCTTCGCCCATGTCTTTTTGACGGTAATCGGTTACCTGTAAGATGTGCCAGCCAAAGCGCGATTTAAACGGCTTGCTGGTTTGGCCTTTTTTGGTGGCCTTCATGGTTTTTTCAAAGGCTGGGACCATGTCACCTTCATTGATCCAGTTTAAATCGCCACCGCTAACCTTGCTGCCAGGGTCGTCGCTGAATTCTTTCGCTAACGTGGCAAAGTCTTCGCCTTTTTTAACGCGCTTGTATAACTCGTTGATCAGCTGTTCGCTTTGCTTGGCATCACGAATGGTGGATTCTTGAATTAAGATATGACGAGCACGGGTTTGACGTACTAATTGCTCTTCACCGCCGCGCTTGTCGGTAATTTTAATGATATGGAAGCCGCTGGCGCTGCGAATGGGGTCGCTGATGCCGCCTTTTTTCAAGCTTGGCACGATGTCGGCGAAAAGGGATGGCAGTTCGGCTTCTTTTCTCCAGCCAAGGTCACCGCCTTTAAGGGCATTACGGCCTTCTGAATTGGCAACGGCGGTTTGTTCGAAGTCGGCACCTTTACGTAATTCTTTGACGATTTTCTTCGCTTTGTTTTGCGCTTTTTTTAGTTGGTCTTTATTGGCTTGGCTAGGCAGTTGAATCAGGATGTGGCCTAAACGGTACTCTTCAGCGGTGGCACTTTGGCCGCGGGCGCTGTTTAAAAAGCTGTCGATGTCTTGTTCGCTGATTTGAATTTTGCCACCCACACGGTAACGCTGAACTTCTGAAATAACCCGTTCACGACGAATTTGTTCGCGGGCTTGTGCATAGGGTACGCCGTCTTTTTCTAGGGCTTGTTGGAACTGACGCAAGCTCATGCCGTTCTGCTTGGCGATGGATTCAATGGTTTGATTCAGTTGTTGGTCACTGATGCGCACACCGGAGCGTTCCGCCATTTGTAGCTGAATGCTTTCGGTGATCAGACGCTCCAGCACTTGCTGCTTTAAAACGTCATCAGGGGGTAAACGCATTCCTTTGCTTTGGTTTTTAACCACTTGCACACGTTCTGTTAATTCGCTTTGCATAATGATGTCGTCGTCCACCACAGCGGTGATGCGATCAATACTTTTTAACTGGGCCTGTGCCAATGGTGCGCTTAATACTAAGGATGCCACCAGTGCGCCAAGCCAAGGGCGCTGTGCTAAGTGTTTAATAATCATGAATCTGCCTCTGATCGTAACCTAAAATGCGTTCGCTTAAGATGTCATCACTCTTGCTGCCAATGATGCCTAAGCCTTTAAGATGCAGTTGCAACATATATTGGTAATCCTTGGTGCTGTCACTGCGTGTGTGTTCTTCGTATGTAAACTGGGCGCGCCAGCAACAATTCTGATATTCGATGCCCACTAGGCCTTCAATGTTCAATAAATTTTCTTCTTCTAAGCTTTGTCTTTGTGCTGAGGTGTAATCCCAGATGTCGTGTTTCTTCTGTGCATAAAACGCCCAGCTGTCATTGATGGGCGCAAAGAACGCGATGCCCACTTGCTTTTGTTGGTCCGCTTCCACATGGCTGAAATTCATATCAAACAACCAGCTATTAGGGCTTTGGTAGTTGAGTTGCGCGCTGGCTTTTTCGATGGGCTCTTCGCTGCTTGCGGCATGGGGGTTGTATTGTAGATCCACACGGGTACGCCAGTTGTCGGCGAATAGCCACTGAAACTCACCGGCCAGCGATGAGCTGTTTTGAGTGTCTTCGTCTTCTAAGGTGGTGTCGGTTGGGGCTAGCTCTACTTTGCGATCACTGAAGTAATGGATCTGGCCGATGCTGGCACGCATGACCTCAAGGCCTTGTTCATTCAAGAAACGGGAGGTTAAACCAAGGCTGACCTGTTGAGTGTCTCCTACTCGGTCCACCCCTGTGAAACGGTTGGCACTGAATAAGCGGCTGTAGCTAAAGGTGGTTTCAGTGGTATCAAATAAGGGGATCTGACTTTGGTCCACATAAGGAATATACGCCAGCATTAAACGCGGCTCTAAGGTCTGCACAAACCCTTGACCCAAAAACTGGAAATTACGATCAAAATATAAGCCCGCATCAATGCTGCTGATGGTCACGTTTCGGCTCACTTCATCTTCATAGCCTTGAGTAATAAGGGTGTCGTCTACATTTTGAAAACTGTACTGCGTGAACATGGCTTGAATTTTAGGGGTGAAAAACCCATAAGCTTGTTGCCATGGATAGCTGATGCTGACTTCACTGTGGAGGCGCTCGCCATCAATGCGATCGGCGTTGGTGATGCCGTTTTTATCGCGGGTAAAACGCGTGGCCTGTACTTTTCCGTCATAGTTCAGTGTGTTGTAGTTGAAGTGATTTAGGCGTGACAGTTCAACTTGCGGTAGACGGCTGAATGGTCGGTCGCTGTCGGCGACGTTTTCATCAATGGTTTGATATTCTTCAACACGGGTTAGCACCTGCCAAGTGCCATCGTTGTACTCCACTTCTGCATTTTGCTTTAAGTGACTGGTGCGGCTAATGATGCCAGTGCGATTAAAGTCGTCTTCAAAGTCTTCATCGCTCACTTCATCATAATGAATGCGGTTTTGAATGTTCTGCGAGAACTGGCCTACGTGGTGTAAAGAGCGTGACCAGCGTTCTTTTTGACGGAAGTCTTCATCTGTACTGAGTTTGTCGTTTGCTTCGTCAGAGCCTAAATAGCTGACGTTAAAGTCACCGCGACCGGCGCCATTTAGGTAGCGGAACTCATTTTCTTGGATGATGCCGTGGCCATCGATGAAGCGAGGTGTGTAGGTGTCATCGTAATTCGGCGCGATATTAAAATAAAATGGTGTGGCGAACTGATTGACGCGTACCTCGGTATTGCCTAGGTCACCGCCTGGAGTGCGCACACTGAGGCTGATTTCTGGGTTTAAAAAACCGGTTAAACGATCCGGCCCAAGTGGAAAGCGATAATAAGGCAAATACATCACGGGTATTTCTTTAATGCGCAAGCGACCATGCCATGCTTCGCCGTAGCCTTCGGCTTGGTTTAAATGAATTTCGCTTGCGGCAATATCCCAGTCATTGTGGCCAGGCTCACAGAAGGTGTAACTGGCATCAAATAAACTGGCTTTGTTTTGTTCAAGTAGCTCCATTCGACCGGCTTCGCCGCGAAGGTGTAATGGGGCGATGACATAGTGGGCTTGGTTTAAGCTGGCCTCGCCGGTGTTAATGTTGTAGTCCATGCTTGCTGCGCTCATGGACATGTCGGCACCACGAAAGCGGATGGCACCACTGAAGGTTGCCGCACCAGACGCTTGATTAAAGGTGGCGCTGTCGGCGTTAATTTGTTGTCCGTTTTGTTGAACCACGACATTGCCATTAAAGACAGCGCCTTTTTGTTCGACGAATTCACCAGAGTCACTTTGGATTTCCATGGCGCCATTGCCATCATCGGGATTAAAAGTGAGGGATTCAGGCAGGTAGTTACCACTGCAAAAGCTGGGTAAGCCTTGTTGCATGTCGACGGGCAATTGATCGCGAGACGTCCAGTCAAGCTGGTCATAAGGTGCGACGGAATTAGCCTGAGTCGAGGCAGCCACTATGGCAAGAAGAAGGAGCCCTTGGCGTGGCATATGGTTGAAGTTCCTAATCAAAGCTAAACGTATGTTGTTAATAGTCGTGGCAAATGTACGTCGGCTGCACGGGCTTTTGTCAAAATTCCCAAGTGAAATTAAGAATCAAAGCCAAAACTTATGCTATCGTGCGCAGCAAAACCAAAATTGTACGTTTTATCCCAAACAAGGGCCAGTGTTCATAATGGATGACCGCCAACAATCTTTACAAAAATGGGTGATTGACGCCCTCGCTTCGAGCTCTGAAGTGCCACAAGGTTCATTGGAAGTGGTGTCGGGTGATGCCAGCTTCCGTCGTTACTTCCGACAAAGTACAGACGCCACCACTTATATTGCGGTGGATGCGCCACCTGATAAAGAAAACAGTGAGCCATTTGTCAGAATTGCCGAGTCCTGGTTTGTCCAAGGCATTCATGTGCCACAGGTGATTAAAGCCGACTTAGAGCAGGGGTTCATGCTGCTTAGCGATATGGGCGACCAATTACTCCTACCCCTGTTAAATGACGCCAGTGCAGAAGGGTTATATCACCAAGCACTCGATAGCCTCATTGGCATACAAAAAACACGTATTGATTTGCCTCTGTACGATGAGGCCTTGTTAGACAGGGAAATGGCCCTGTTTACCGATTGGTACCTAGGTGAGCACCTAGGCTTAACCTTAACCTCTCAAGAACAGCATATGCTGCGTGAGACCTTTGCGGTGTTGCGTGAAAGTGCGCTGGGTCAGATTCAGGTGCCGGTTCATCGTGATTATCACAGCCGTAACATCATGGTGTGCGAAGATGACACTCTTGGCATCATCGATTTTCAAGACGCGGTACTGGGGCCGATCACCTATGATGTGGTGAGCTTATTGCGTGATTGCTATGTGGCTTGGCCCATGGAGCAAGTTGAGCAGTGGGCACGTGATTATTTTGCCAAAGCCCGTGATGCAGGTTTGGTAGGGGCCATTAGTGACGAGCAATTGATGCTCTGGTTTGATTGGATGGGCATCCAGCGTCACTTAAAAGCGGTGGGTATTTTTGCTCGCTTAAACCACCGTGACGGCAAAACCGGCTATATGAATGATATTCCACGTACCCTTAACTACATTGTGGGAGTGTCGGCTAAGTATTCAACACTGGATGAATTTAACCAGTGGTTGGAGCGTCGACTGCTGCCTGAATTAGCGGCATCCGATGGTGAGCCGGCTTAATGGGTATCAAGACCGCGATGATTCTCGCTGCCGGATTGGGCACAAGAATGCGACCGCTGACCAATCACACCCCCAAGCCCATGTTAGCGGTGGCGGGCATGCCCTTGATCGAGCATCACGTTCGTAAGCTGGTGGCGGCGGGTTTTGAGCGCATTGTGATTAATCATGCTTATCTTGGTGAGCAAATCGAAGCCCACTTACAAGATGGCCAAGCGTTAGGCTGTCGCATTGTGTATAGCCATGAGCCACAGGCGCTGGAAACCGGTGGTGGAATTTTCAATGCTTTGCCATTATTGAGTGAGTGTGGCGATGATATTTTTTGTGTGATTAATGGCGATGTCTGGCTCGACCTCGACTATCACACACTTCAGCAGCATCAACTAAAGGGCCTCGCTCATTTATGGTTGGTGCCCAATCCACCGCATAATTTAAGCGGTGACTTTGTGCTGGCGGGTGATCAAGTGCAAACAAAACAGCATGACGATGACACGGCGTTCACGTTTAGTGGGGTCAGTATTCTGCATAAAGCATTATTTGATGATTGCCAGGCTGGTGCCTTTAAATTAGCGCCTTTGCTAAAACACGCCATGGGTAAGCAGCAAGTGAGTGGGCAGATCTACCAAGGTTATTGGTTAGATGTGGGCACACCGCAACGCTTAAACGAATTAGATATCCATTTACAGCCAGGAGCACACAATGAATAAACAAAACTGGGCTGGCAAAATTATTGGTGGGTTTATTGGCCTGCTCTCTGGTGGACCTTTGGGTTTATTGCTGGGCTTCTTATTGGGCAACGCTTTTGATCGTATGTATGCCCGCCAAGAAAGCCCAAGTGGCCAGCGTGGTGCTAGTCAAAATGCGTTTTTCCGCGTGACCTTTTTGATCATGGGGCAGTTAGCGAAAAGTGATGGACGTGTCAGTGAGTCTGAGATCGAACAGGCCCGTTTTATCATGGATCAAATGGGACTTAATGAAGAACAGCGTCTTGAAGCCATTGGCTATTTTAATGAGGGCAAAAGTCCTCACTTAGATCTGCAAAAAGAGCTACAGCACTTTATGCGTGCGGTCGGTCACCGTGGCTCATTGATACAAATGTTTTTAGAAATTCTGCTAAGCATGGCCTATGCCGATGGCCAGTTAAGCCTACAGGAGAAGTATATTCTTGATCGAGTATGCCGAACACTGGGGGTCAGCGCGTTACAGTTTGAGCTGATTCATAATCGAGTACGAGCCAGTCAAGAGCAGTTCCGTGGCCGCTTTAATGACCAATTTCAACGCAGTGGTGATGAATTAAAAGTGGCTTATGGCGTGTTGGGGGTGACTGAGAATGCAACTGATGCCGAGCTGAAAAAAGCCTACCGCCGACTGATGAGTCAGCATCATCCTGATAAATTAGTGGCCAAAGGGTTACCAGAGGAAATGATGCGAATCGCCAAAGAAAAAACACAAGACATTCAAACCGCGTACGACAAAATCAAAAAAGCTAGAAAACAAAGCTGACCAAAAAAAGGCCCGATGGGCCTTTTTTTATACGTGTTTAATACCGGTTACTGGCTGATCTTAATGCACTCTTGCTCGATTAAATTCTGACAGTGGCTGGCTAATGGTGCCGCATCGTCTTGAGTCAAACCTTCTGTGGGAATCGGCTCTAAGCATTTGACGCTTACCGTACCACTGCACCATTTTTTATAGTCCATGGTGATATGGCGCAGTGAGAAACACACAGGTTGAATGGGAACTTGCGCTTCGATGGCCAGCTTAAAGGCCCCTAATTTAAACGGTAGCGGTTTTCCCCAGTTACGGGTGCCTTCTGGGAAAATTAATACCGACAACTGATCTTCTTTCATTTTCTTAGCCGCAATGCTTAATGCTTTTTGCGCTTTCGCTTTATTGCTGCGTTTAATGACGATGTTGCCCGCTAAATAAAAGAGCCCGCCAATAAACGGTACATAGAGCATCTCCCATTTGCCCAAGGTGACGGTACCGCGCTTAATAATGTTCACAGCAAAAAAGACGTCATGAGTGTCTTGATGATTGGCAATGATGACGCAGGGCGAGTTGGGTTCTAGGCGCTCAGGGTGTTCGATTTTTACATCTGCGCCCCAGTACCACAGCATAAAGCGCCCACAAATCTGGGAAACATCGCCCATATTATTGCGATGTCTTGGACGTAATAACGTCATGGGGGTTAAAAGCAGGGCAAGCAAAGCCAATAGAATAAAAGCCAAAGAAATACGTATCGGATACATAATTGAGCCTATTAGGGATAACCGCATGTTAAATATTATTGTTATTGTGTTGTCACTGCATTCGCCATATTAGGGCATGTGAAAGGGTGTAGATGCGTTGCGACATAATGGCGCAAGAGTAATCAAATTGTCATTTAAAAGCAAAGCCATCGTTATTAGAGTGTGAATGAGTACTAACTTCATTTGTGTGTTTACACACCAATGCAGGCAATGAGCCGGAAATTAGGTACAATAAGAAGCATTGCTATATTTGATGAAATTGAGAGAAATCATGAGCTCGGCATCCACCAAGACCCCGTTAATAGCCCCATCCATACTTTCTGCTGATTTTGCCCGTTTAGGTGAAGAAGTGGATAACGTACTCGCAGCGGGTGCAGACATCGTCCATTTCGATGTGATGGACAACCACTATGTCCCCAATTTAACCATTGGGCCTATGGTGTGTAAGGCGTTGCGTAACCATGGTGTGACGGCACCCATAGATGTGCATCTAATGGTGAGCCCAGTGGACCGCATGATTGGGGATTTCGCAGAAGCCGGTGCAAGTTTCATTACGTTCCACCCTGAAGCCTCTGACCATATCGACCGCTCTTTGCAGTTGATTAAAGCGGCGGGCTGTAAAGCGGGCTTGGTGTTTAATCCTGCGACACCACTGCACTATTTAGATTACGTGATGGATAAACTGGATATGATATTGCTCATGTCAGTGAACCCAGGTTTTGGCGGACAAAGCTTTATTCCGCAAACCTTAGATAAGTTGAAACAAGCCCGCGCTAAAATAGATGCCTCTGGTTTTGATATCCGCCTTGAAATCGATGGTGGTGTCAAAGTGGATAACATTGGCGAAATTGCGGCGGCCGGTGCGGATACCTTTGTGGCCGGTTCCGCTATTTTTAATGCGCCAGATTACCAAACCACGATTGAAGCCATGCGTGCGGAAATTGCAAAAGCCACCAATTAATCATTATTAAAAGGTCAGCCCTGTGTTCATTTTTATTAAGTGTCCATAGGGCTTTTTTATATGTTGAATTTAACTACCTACGACACGATTGTTTTTGATCTTGATGGCACCTTAGTCGATAGCGTGCCCGACTTAACCCTTGGGTTAAATCATGCACTAGCCACGCTGAAATATGAATCAGTGCTGCAAAGTGATGTTCGTAGCTGGGTGGGCAACGGCAGTTTAAAGCTCATCGAACGCGCTCTGGCGCATTTAGGTCTATTGGACGCGAGCCAGGTGGGCGCGTTACATAAGCAATTTTTAAAATCCTATGAGTTGTTCTTATGTAAGGAAAGTACCTTATATCCAGGCGTGCTTGCGTTGTTGAAGCGGCTACACCAACAAGGCAAAACCTTGGTTCTGTTGACGAATAAACCCATTCAGTTTGTGCCAGATTTGTTAACGAACTTAGGCATTGGACATTTTTTCTCATTCATTTTGGGAGGCGATAGTCTAGCTGAGAAAAAGCCCCATCCACTGCCGTTATTTCATATATTCGAAACCTTAAATATCAACCCAGAGCAATGCCTAATGGTAGGGGATAGTCGGTCTGATATCGTTTGCGCACAGCAGGCGGGGGTTCATAGTGTGGCCTTGCTACAAGGTTACCACCAAGGAATCGATTTGGCTGCGCTGGAGCCGACATATGTGTTTGATGACGTTTCTGCTTTAAGTGAGGGCCTGTCTTAAACATCTAATTCATGTGTTACCTCGTATATGAACTATATAGCAAACGAGGTGACACGATGCAGGCAGATGACGTAAATCGCTTAATTCAACATTACCCAGATATCAGTATCCTAGATGCTGAGCAAGAGCGAGCCATCGCACTTGCCATGGATGATGCCATGGAGCAACTGGCGCAAACCTTACTGGCCAAAGAGCACTTACTTGAGCAGGTCATGGATATTCTGCTGGAGCAGTATCAAACGGGCCCCATGCTCGATGACTTACTCACCCAATACGACTTATGGCTACTTGCGCGTAATGTGCCGAGTATGGACTTGAGTCATAACGTATCCTGTAAAACCCTATCTTTGTGCTTGGTGAAATTGGAGTGTGATCGCTCTAATGTGTTTGATCTTTTGCTGTCTGAAGCGGATCAACTGGATACTTCCCTAGAACAGCAAGCGCAAGCCCTTAAAAAACGATATGAATCTCAACGCAATCGTTTGGTCCAGGCGAATATGCGTTTGGTGATGCACATCGCAAAACGCTATAGCGATAAAGGCATTGATACTGAAGAGCTGGTTCAAGAAGGGGCCATTGGCTTATTAAAAGCCGCTTCAAAGTACAACATTCATAAAGGCTTTCGTTTTACTACCTACGCATACTGGTGGATTCAGCAAGCCATTAAAGGGGTGTTAACCCAAAAGCGGGCGGTTGTGAGGTTGCCCACTAATATTAGCGATCGTATTTTTAAACTCGATCGCGCCAAAGAAGAATACTTTAAAGCAAATGGAGTCTACCCAACGGTGGCTCAGTTGCAGCGAGTAACGGGCATAGATGAAGACCATATCCGCAATGTGCAAAACGTGGGTAACCTGCCGTTGTCCATGAATCAATCGTTTGTAGAAGACGGCTTAACCTTGGATGAGACCATTACAAGTGATGATGTTACTCAGTCGACCCCACAAGAAGAAGTGGCAAGAGACAGCGATATGCATTATTTGATGGGGTTATTAACTCACTTACCAAAACGCCAGCAAAAAATTGTGCGCCTGTATCACGGTCTAGGAATCCATGAAGGACAAAACTTTAGGGAAATCGCACCGCAAATAGGCGTAACCCTTGAGCGTACTCGTCAGCTCTACCACCAATCCATTAAACAATTACAAGCGCTGGTAAATTAGCGCTCAAAAAATAAAACCCGTTATGGTTTTGCCATAACGGGTTTTTTCGTTCTATTTATTCGCAAGTTAGCAAATAATGATTAGAACTGTTCTTGGGTGAAGTTCATTAATGACTCTTTACCCGCTTCAATGTCGGCTTGTAATAGCGCCGCTTGTGGTTTGGCCACACGGAAGAAGTGTTCAGCGGCTTTGATTTTGCCTTGATAGAAATCTTCAGTGTATTTACCAGAGTTAAGGTCAGCTTGCGCAATATTTGCCATGGTTGACCACATCACACCCATGGTGGTAAGTGAGAATAGTTTAAGCATAGGCGTTGCGGCAGCACCGGCAATCTCAGCATCTTTAGCGGCGTTGCTGGCTAACCACATCAGGCTATTTTGCAATGTTTGTAGTAAATCTTTGCAGTGTGCTTGATGCAGCTCGTTGTCCAGCTTGGCTACCATTTCATTCATCACTTTGAAATAGGTACGCGGTAGGCGGCCACCTTTGATCATGAGTTTACGACCCACAAGGTCAAGGGACTGAATGCCGTTAGTGCCTTCATAAATACGCGCAATACGGCCGTCACGTAATAGCTGTTCTACTTCCCAATCTTGGGTAAAGCCGGAGCCACCCATGCTTTGCAATGCTTGGTCTGTTGAGAAGTAGCCTTCATCCGTTAGGTAGGCTTTTACAATTGGCGTCATGATTTGCACGATATCGTCCGCTTCTTCACGCACACTCTCATCTTCGTGATGTTCGGCGAGATCCAGTTGCAGACCTGTCCAGTAAGCCATGCAGCGAGCGCCCTCTAAGAACACTTTTTGTTGCGTCAGCATACGACGAACATCTGGATGAACAATGATTGGATCCGCTTTTTCATTCGGGCTTTGTGGGCCTGCAAGTGAGCGTGATTGTAAGCGTTCTTTAGCGAAACCAAGGCTGATTTGGTATGCCTTTTCAGCCAGACCTAAACCTTGAATACCCACCATGATACGAGCGGAGTTCATCATGGTGAACATGCATTTAAGGCCTTCGTTTTCTTGACCGATTAACCAGCCTTTTGCGTCTTCAAAGTTCATCACACAGGTAGCGGATGCTTTGATACCCATCTTATGTTCTAGGCCACCACAGAACGCAGGGTTGCGGGTGCCGTCTTCTAAGAATTTAGGTACCAAGAATAAAGAGATCCCCTTACTTGAATCGGGCGCGCCCGGCAATTTAGCTAATACAAGGTGTACGATGTTATCCACCATGTCGTGCTCACCACCAGTAATCCAAATCTTAGTACCGGTAATGTTATAGCTGCCGTCCGCTTGTGGTTCCGCTTTTGTGCGAATCAAGCCCAAATCTGTACCACACTGTGGTTCGGTTAAACACATGGTGCCGGTCCATTCACCGGAGATCAGGTTAGGTAAGTATTTGTTTTTAAGCTCGTCACTGGCGTGCAGGGTAAGCGCATCAATGGCACCGTGACTTAAGCCTGGGTACATGCCCATAGATAAGTTGGTGGAGCAGGCCATTTCGTCCACAACGATTTTAAGTAAGTGCGGTAAGCCTTGGCCGCCAAATTCTGGAGAAGCAGATAAGCCAGACCAGCCCCCTTGTGCAAAGGTCTTGTAGGCTTCTTTAAAGCCTTTAGGGGTGGTCACTGCTTTGGTTTCAGGGTCGTAGTGACAGCCTTCGATATCACCGGATTGGTTGATTGGCTGGAAAACGTTTTCAGCCATTTTTGCGGCTTCGTCTAAGACTGCACGAATCATTTCTTCATTGGCGTCTTCAAAACCAGGGCACTTGCTTAGATCTTGTGCCTGCAGGACGTCAAACAAAACAAAGTTCATGTCATTCAGTGGAGCGGTGTAATGGGCCATGATGCCTCCTAGTGTACAAAAATTGAAAATCGCTTTTTCAAAGTAGCAGGAGGTTTACGCAACGAATGGCGAAAGGGTTCACTCATAATCACTTACATACGAATAAAGGCGTATATAGCAACGGATTGTTCCAAAAAAAACATTTTGAGTATTTCCGATTCATTTCTTAAGAAACCCTTAAGGCACGCGGGTTTAAGGCCAAATTCAACATGGTATTGTAAAAATTAGATCTAATTGTTCCAATTTTTAGCCTAGTACCTCAAATAAAAAAAAGATTTAATGCGCAAAATGAACAGATCAGATCTGTTATGGCCATTTATTAAGAGAGGCAGTTGTGGCATTTGTGCGTGCAGTAGTACTTATATTCAGTTTGTTCGGTGCAATAAATGTGTCGGCATTCGATGACGTTGAAGATTATCTTGATCTTCAGTCAGGCTCATTAATGGGCTTGGCCCATGCGTCTTACGGTGCTCGATTAGACTCGCACAACTTGATGATTGGTATTGGCTATGTGCCAGAATTGTCTTATCACAAAGAGATGCTGCTTTATTCTCTGCGTTACCGGTATGAGAACCCCACTTCTTGGGACATAAAGGGAATGGCGTTCACGCCATTTAATTTCGGCGTGGGAGTATTGATTGGCGATCACCCCGATTTATTTGTGCAACTGCCTGAGCGTTATCCGGATGGATATTACACACCCTCGGCATTCAGAATTATTTTTAATTATCAAGCAGCGCTTCAGGTGACGCCACAATTACAAGCCTACTTTGATATGTCGATAATGGATGTGGGTTTCATAGGGTACATAAGAGAGCCCGATTTTTATCATGACAATTACGATTATCTCGGCTTAGAAGGCATTATGAATTGGGGTTTTGGAGCACGTTATGTTTTTTAATGTAAAGAAATTGAAAGCCAAGTTTATCGCATTGCTTATTTTTGTCTTTGTGTTGTCGGGTTGTGATTATGAAGTGAGCCCTTGGTCATTGGATGCGGACTGCTCGGATGAAGTATCCATTGCACGAAATATTGAACGATTAAAAGCTTACGAGCAAAAGGTTGGACCTCGCGCTGAATATCAAGTGGCCATTATTAGTGACCCTCAGCAATACCCAGGGTCATTTGAAAAACTTATAAAGCACGTGAACACCTTGCCGGAAGTCGACTTTATTTTATTAACCGGCGATCTTGCCGATACCGGCACCAAGGCAGAGTACGAGTGGGTATGTAAAGTAATGGAAAAAGCCAAGCAGCCAATTTTTGCAGTGATTGGTAATCATGATGCATTGGCATTTGGTAAAGATCTTTGGGCCCGTGTATTTGGCCCAGAGGATTACAGCTTTACCTACCAAAACAGCAAATTCATTGCTTACAATGACAACAAGTATGAGTTCACCAATGTGCCGGATCGTGATTGGTTAGCAGCGGAGGCAGCAGGGGATGCAGAACGTGATTACACCATGGTGTTTAGCCATATTCCCCCTTGGGATTTTGATTTAACGCTAAGCCAAGACCTAAAAGATTTAGGTGTGGATTTAGGTGTGCATGGTCATGAACACAGTTTTGATTACTGGCAGATCACAGACGTTCAGTTGCCGCACTACGTGGTAACCAGTACTAAGAAAAAAGGATTTGGACTATTAACGATCAACCCTGCCGGTTACACATTGGAGAATTGCACCACCAGCAGTTGTACGGTTGCCCAATTAAGAAATCGTAACGCATCACTTTAATTCATTGTTAATAAAAAAGTCCGGCTTCATTTAATGGAGCCGGCCTTTTTTATGCTTGTAGGATTTATTGTTTATCTAAACTGAAAACTCCAGCAGCGTGTTTGTGATTCACGCCATCGGAATTAATGGCGCCTAAATTGTAAGCCCCAGCAAATTTATCACCGGGCTTAACAAAAATACCGCCGATGTTACCGATGATGTTCTCAGAGATGATTGCATCTGAACTATTCTTAACATTGCCAGTTAATGATTCGGTATTGAATTCAGGTTGCTTAACCCCGTCTTTTACCATTGATCCTGCGAAGTTTACATCCCAAGTGGAAATGGCGGCTGAATCTAAGTCGGTTGCGGTTTGGATATTCAGGTTGCCATTAGTGATGGCACCACTATTGAAATTTACATCAAAGCTTGCACTTAAGTTTCTTACTAAGCCGTCATCTGCAAAGCCGATGCATTGTGATGCTTTGGTGCAATCTAAGTTGGTTGCACTAAAGATTTCTGCCGTCCCGGTGAGTTGATTGATATCCGCTCGCTCTGCTGCGATCCAAAAAGCCAGAATATCATTTTCAGTGTCACTCTCGATTGTGCCATCGGATTTAATTTCATCGAATACTATGCCTTCGCTTGGCTCAGTAAACCAAATTCCCCAGCTAATATTACTGCGACCACCGGCATTTTCTACTTGCACGTCACATGGGGTTGGGCTGCCGCTTTCTCCACTGCCGCAAGATGCGGCAATTTCTTGACCAAACAGTGTTAAGTCGAAGTAATCCAGTAGTGATGAAGCCACATGATTGCTTTCATTAGGTTTACGAATAACCGCAATCCGATTGCCATTCTCATCCGTTTCCATTTCAAGCATGATGGGTTTATTGCCTGTTGCATCCCAAGAACCATTGGCAATGATCAGCTCAACCTCTGTTGATGAATACCAGTCGTCTCGATTAAAATTTGTAGATGAACCAAGCGCTTTTTTCAATTCGTCTGTAGCCGTTTTATTCGCTGGGTCTTCGTTAAAATACAGTTCCATTTCAGTAATGAAATAATCACCATTACTGCTGTCCGAGGTGAATACATACTTATCTTCGGCAGTGTTATATGATAAAAGAATGCCTGCATCTGGCGGTCCAGTGACACTTTCGCCATTTTTTATGTATGTAAAGCCAGGGTCCTCAAATGCATTAGTTATATAATTGTTGAAGTGTTCAGCTGCTAAGACCCCTTCATCAACGGTGAAATTTAACTCATATACATCGGTTTTCTTGGTCGTGGTGTTATACACTTCATAAGAAAATGAAAACATAGCACTATCAACTGAGAAGTCATGAGCTGTAACTAAAGCGCTTTCAGGGGAAATTAAACTAGCCTCCGCAAGCGGCACATCAGGCGTACCAGAAGCACCAAAGTTAAAATTCACAGGTACGGCAATTAACCCTAAGCGACCACTTTCACCTAGCGCATATTGTTCATCCGTAATGACATTTTCTAAAAACGGATTATTACTATTGGTGGCATCAACCCCTCGGTAAGGGTTATTAAAATCAAATGTGCCAAGGATACCTTGATCAATTAATGTATCTTCTACTTTATCCGCTGTTTCTTGAATGGTATCGGCAAGTTTATTATCAATGGCGTTGCTAACATCATTTCCTAGGTCTGGTGCGGTATTGCCTATATCGACCAGTGCATTCGTTTCTTTGGCGTTGTTGCTCTGCGTCGTATCACTTTCTGCTGCGTCGCCTTCAGCCACCTCGCTTTCTTCAGAATCCGCTTCGCTGTTTTCGTCTGCTTCGTTAGTGCCACTATTTTTCTCGTCGGCGGTATCTTCTGATTCTTCTTCGTTTTGTTCGGTGGCGGTGTTTTCACCCAGTGCCGGTGGCGGTGCCAATAAACCTTTTGGTGACGCATTCGGTTTTACACGGGTGAAGTTAAAATCCGCGCCTTCACCCAATTCAATGGTGCCTGCTTCGTTTTCAACTTGAATGCCGCCGCTGTAAACCCCCATCACAAAGCCGCCATCGTTTTCTTGTTGCACTTCATAATTGGTGCCGCGAATCCCAATGGATGCGGCAGGGGTATTCACTTTGTAAGCGTCTTTGTCGCCCTTGCCGATGGTACCGGTAATGGTGCGAAAACCGCCTTTCACCAAGCTCATGAGTACTTGTTCTTTTTCAGCCTCATTACCTTGTTGTGCTAATAGATAGCGCTCTATGTTCATTTCGCTGTTGGCTTTAATGGTCATTAAGGCTTTGTCGACAAAGCGCACTTGCACCGAGCCGGATGGCCCTGTTTTGATGGTGTCGCCATTGAAGATCTGAGAGCGGCGTTTAAGTGGGCGATCTGTTCCGTCTTCGGCCAATGCTGTCACATTGCCTTTGGTTAATATGACGTGACCGGCAAGTGCGGCGCCCCAGCTAGGTTGAATGAGTAATGCAAGTAGACCGGTGATGAGGCCCAGTTGTTTGATGAGTTTCATACTTCCTCCCCCAAAGTTGAACGATCAACCATGGATTAAAAACTATAAGACAAGCCCACTTCGGCTTTGCCCCGTTGATAAGTATTCGCTTCTAATGTGCTGTCGTTATAGGTGAAGCTGTAGTCGTTTCTAAAACTGAAGTGCGAACTAAAGCTGTAGCGCCAGCCTACGCCTAACGTGGCATTTTGGTCTTTGCGTAACTTGCTATAGAGGGTGCTGTTGATGGCATCGTATTCATTACTTAACACGCTCAATAACCAATAGCGCGTAGCGCGCTGACTGATTAAGGATGTGCTCTGGTAGGTAAAGCCTTGGTAGGTCTTACCGTTGTGTTCGTTGCTGGATTCATCGGCCGCGTCGCTGCCAAAAATAAGGGTTAATTTCCAATTGTCTTTCTTGGGTGCACTGGCGTAGGAGACGTTAAGTTGTTGCTGAGTAATATCGCCATCATCGTCTTCAGGATAGGTGGACATGCCGTAGTTCAGGCCGAACCCAAGGTTGGCCCCTTTGCTTAACATCCAGTTTGCTTGACCAATGAACGACTGGCTATTTAATAGTTCTTCACCATCAAGTTGCACATATTGGTAGCGCCCAGCACCACGCCATTTAACCGGGCCGGTGTAAAAACTGTAACCAAACTCGCCCATGGCGGTTGTAAGGTCATAGATTGGGGTTTCAGAGTTGCTGCGATTGGACGCCACTAAACGTAGATCAAAGGCACTGGTTTTGGTGAGCGGACGAATGTAAGCCATATGGGCCAGCGCGCTCCAATAAGCGCTGCCGGTTTCACGGCTGTCGTCATCCAGTGCGATATCCACCGGAAAGATGAGCTCTTCTTTTGGTAATTCTTTTTCACTGGTGGCGCTGTTGATATTCGAGTCGTAACCGCCGCCCACATCCAGTACCAGCATGAACTTGGACTCTACACTGCGTTTTAAATCAGTGATACGATCCATGAAAATCATGACGTTTTTGCGAACGGGCTCGGGCGGGTTTTGTTTGAGTACGTTGTTGAATTCAACTTCAGCGCGCACCAAGTTACGTAAGTAAAAATGCGTTCGGGCTAATTCTAGGCGGTATCTGGGTTGGTTTGGAAAACCTAAAACAAGACGCTCAAAGGCGAATAATGCTTGGTCGTAATGGCCACTTTCAACCGCGGCCATGCCGTATTGGAAATCGAAGTTTGGCAGGCCTTCATTGGCCTCTAACATGCGACGGGCTAATTCATAGGCTTGTGGATATTGCTGGCGTTTAATGAGTACAGCCAGAGCCTCCATTCGAGCTTGCTCTGTCTGCTTGGCGGAAAGTGGCGGTGATTGTGGGGTGTCAGCCTCCTGCGCATATCCATTAAATGCCATGGTTATACCTAAAGCTGCTAATAAATATAGCGTTAATGTCTTCATGATACTACTGGTCGGTGAGGGTGAAAGAAACGTCCTGTTGTTAATTATTCTAGCAGTGAATGGAATTATCGCCCGTCCAAGCACAGTTAAGCTAAGCTTAGTCAATAACCGTGAATAAAGCGTCTAAGAAAGGGGAGGGGGATGAAAAGGATTACAACACTGGGTCGAGGTAGGATATTGATTATCCTCAATAAAGTGCCTTTTTTTAAGGCCTTCACTTCTTTCGAAAAAGAAAAGGTGGTCGATACTGAAGCGTCTTTTTATGTGGCGCAAGAAGATGAATACATCATTGAGCAAAACACACTGGATACGGCGTTCTTTATTTTATTAAGCGGCTCGGCTCGGGTGGTATTAGATGGAGTTGAAAAGCCCTTAGCCACAGTAGGACCGGGGGATTTTTTCGGTGAGATTGCATTTATTCAAAACACACCACGAACGTCCAATGTTATCGCCAATGAAGTGTGCATTTTATTAAAAGTGGACCGTCGTTTGTTGGGGGCATTAAATGCGGAGATTCGTGAGAAGTTTAAGGATCAAGTGATCATCAAATTAGCGTCCATGGTGGCGGCAAAAAACAACGACCTAGAAAGCTGAGCCGTTCATAAATTGACCCATATCATGTTTTATATCGGAACAAACAGAAGCTGAAAAAGCTATTGATTCAGGTCAATTTTCATTTTCTAAGGGTTGCTAATCTAAGGGTGTAAACATTAATCACTCTTTGAGGTAACGCCATGTACGTTGATGAATATGTAATCGCAGGGCTTATTATCGTGGCTTTAACAGTTGGTTTTTTTGTGGGCGTATACCGCTTCATTAAAAATGATATTGCTAAGCATGAAGGCGATAGCCAAGCATAGCGCTTGTGCTTTAAAACGAATTTGAAATACGCCTTGGCGTGTTTGTAACCGAGTTACTTTTTAGTGACAACCCTCTAGTGTAGGATGCACGTTTGCACAGTTTTGTGTATGCCTGACCCAGCGTTTGCTGGGTTTTTTTATGCCTGCTTTTTTATAACCTTTTATATGGCCTTAATTACCCTAAATAACATTCGGGACTGTTCGAACGGATGGGATAGTCTATTCCTTATGGGTTAACCCGCTCTAAGGCCCGCACGGTTATTGACCGTAAGAGGGTAGTTAAGCCTTTATTGCTTACACCATGACAAATAAGACTTGCCAAGTTCTCGTTAAATTAATAGATTGTGCACAATCTAATTGTGATTGATATTAATTAAGACAAATCAGGAGAACAAATATGACCCCTATTTATCAAGTTGCCGCGAATGCGAAAGCGGGCCGTAATGGCAATGTAGCAACAGAAGACAATCAATTAACGCTAGAGCTTAGTTACCCAAAAGAAATGGGTGGCAGTAGCGCAGGCAATAACCCAGAGCAATTATTTGCTGCCGGATATGCGGCTTGTTTCTCTAATGCCATATTGCATGTTGCAGCGCAGCAAAAAATAACAATTTCCCAAGCACCCGTTAGAGCGCATATTGGAATTGGACCTCGTGAAGACGGAGGCTTTGCTCTTACGGCTCAACTAGATGTGACGCTCGACCTTGAACAAGATCAGGCACTTGCACTTGTGCGTGTTGCACATCAAGT
>JBNMQC010000017.1:0-29962 GCA_051277445.1 Bermanella sp.
TCACGTCCGATACCCGGAATCACCACCATCAGCAAACTTACCAATGAAAGCAAAATTAACACACCACTCATTTTGCGCACCCAAGCGAGCGGCACATACATAGTTACAAACGCAGTTAACGCCCCTAACGCAAGGTAAATCCCGTGTCGTAAGCTAATGTATAAATTATTACCAAACTGACGTTCAGCCCAATCCATACTAGCTGAGGTCACCATTAACCAGCCAATCGATGCCAGTATGATCACCGCCCATAGTAATCGCCGATCTAAAATAATGGATTGCTTGAAATCAAACTGTTGCCATACAGGAACCGTTGCTGTCACTCGGGTGGCTGAACTCATAGCGCCTCCACCAGTTTTACAAATGTGTCACCACGATGCTCAAAACTGTTAAACATATCGAAGCTGGCACACGCTGGGGACAGTAAAACCACATCACCCTCTTGAGCATAAGAGCATGCTTTGACGAATGCATCGTCAAAAGATGAAGCCATGATCACTTGTGCCGTACCATCTAATGCATCCGCGATTTGTTGCTTGTCTTGGCCATACAACACCAGGGTGTTGACGTACTGTGATACAGCCGCTTGCAAAAAACTAAAGTCCGCATCTTTACCTACACCGCCGGCCATGAGTATCAACTTACCCTTAATCTCAGGCCCAAGGCCTTCAAGTGCCGCCAATGTTGCCCCAACATTTGTGCCTTTTGAGTCATTATAAAACTCAATCCCATTATGCTGACCCACCCACTGGCAACGATGCTCAAGACCTGGGAATGTTTGCAGGGTTGCTAACATGCTGTCCATGCTTAGACCAGCACACTCTCCGAGTGCTAATGCGGCCAGTGCATTGCTGCGATTATGAGAACCCTTCATTTTTAAAGTATCGCAATTCAGCAAGTGCTCTTGGCCCTTTGCTAAAAACAACTGATCATCGTGCTTTATGACACCAAATTCGTTTTTTTGCGGAGCATTTAACGTAAAGTGGACCTGATTCTCTGGCTGCTGTAATTGAGGGGCAGACAACGGATCATCTGAATTCACCACCCCCCATTTGCTGCCATTGAAGATCACATGCTTAGATAAATAATATTCTTCGTAACTGGCATAACGATCTAAATGATCAGGACTAATATTCAATACCGTCGCTACCAACGCATTCAAGTTAGGCGTAGCCTCTAACTGAAAGCTACTCAGCTCCATGACATATAAATCAATATCATCTTGGATCAACTCTAATGCCGGTGTTCCAAGATTGCCGCCTACAGCGGTTTTCAAACCTGCTTGCTCTGCCATTACACCTAATAAACTGGTGACCGTACTTTTCGCATTAGAGCCTGTAATGGCAACAACTGGAGCACTTACATGGTCAGCAAAAACCTGTATGTCGCTAACAACCGCAATACCAGCATCAATAGCTGCTTGAATGGATGGTGTAGCAAGAGGCAAACCTGGGCTTACCACTATTTTTTCTGCATTCAATAGCTGCGTTTGATCAAGCGCTCCTAAATACAGTGAAACTTGAGGGAAACTTTGCTGGACTTGCTCAGCAAAAGGCGGCGACTCACGGGTATCCATGGCCACCACGTTAATATTGCGAGCAGCAAAAAAGGCAACAACCGAGTATCCGGTTTTGCCTAAACCTACAACGACAACAGGTTTTGCTTTCCCATTCATTTACTTATGTCCCAGTCGATTTTATCGAATCTTTAATGTGGCCAAGCCAATCAGTACTAAAAATAGAGTGATGATCCAAAAGCGCACAATAACACGCGGCTCTGGCCACCCTTTTAATTCAAAATGATGGTGTAAAGGCGCCATTCTAAAAATACGCTTACCTGTCATTTTAAAAGAGGCCACTTGTAAAATCACACTGACCGTTTCGGCAACAAAAATACCACCCATGATGAACAATAAGATTTCTTGGCGAACTATCACAGCCAAGACACCCAAGGCAGCACCTAATGCTAATGAACCGACATCACCCATGAAAACTTGCGCAGGGTAGGTGTTAAACCATAAGAAACCAATACCCGCTCCCACTAATGCGCCACAAAAAATTGTCACTTCACCCGTGCCATCGAGATAAGGTAAAAACAAATACTCAGCGAAGTTCACGTTACCGACTAAGTAAGCGCATGCACCCAAAGCACCGCCGACCATAACGGTAGGTAAAATAGCTAAGCCATCTAAACCGTCCGTTAAGTTCACTGCGTTTGAGCTGCCTACAATTACCAAGTAAGTCAGTACGATATAGAAAAGACCCAGCTCTATGGCCACATCTTTAAAGAAAGGTACGATTAATGTGGTTTCTGCAGGCGTCGCTGCGGTTGCATACAAAAAGATACCCGCTGCCAATGCAATGATACTTTGCCAAAACATTTTCCAACGAGCAGGCAGGCCGCGAGAATTCTTCTGCACCACTTTACGGTAATCATCCACAAAACCAACTAGGCCAGTGGCCAAAGTCACCAAAAGTACAACCCAGATATAATGATTACTCAAATCACCCCATAATAAAGTACTAACAGAGATGGCCAATAAGATTAACGTGCCCCCCATTGTTGGGGTTCCAGCTTTGCTTAAGTGTGACTTTGGGCCATCATCACGCACAGATTGGCCAATCTGCTTTTCTTGTAACTTACGAATCAAGTAAGGGCCAAAACACAGTGCAATTAACAACGCCGTTAACGTGGCAAAAATTGCACGAAACGTTAAGTAGTTCACAACGGCAAAGCCGGTATGATACTGCTGTAAAAATTCCCCTAGCCAAAGCAACATATTGGGTGTCCTCTAATTATTCTTAGTATCTTCTATAATTTCATTAACTACGCGGTCCATATGAGCACTGCGTGAACCTTTTACTAAAACGGTGACATCGTTATTTAATTTTGTTTTCAAAAAACGCACGAGATTATCGTGACTCGCAAACCAGTGGGCATTATCACCAAATGCATCCGCTGCACCACGGCTGAACTCACCTAGGGCAAAAAACTCGTCGATCTTAGCTTCACGGGCATATGCACCCATTTCAGCATGAGCCAATTGCGTCTCGACACCTAGTTCAGCCATATCCCCTAACACAAAAATGCTTTTACCAGAGCGACTACTCAGTACATCCATCGCAGCACGAACAGAAGCTGGGTTCGCATTATAACTATCATCAATCACAGTACTGCCATTGAAACCCGGCTTTTCAATTAAACGCCCTTCAACACCCTCAAATGCTTGCAAGCCCGAGACGATATTGGGCAAGCTCATATTTAAACCATGACAAGCTGCAGCAGACGCTAATGCATTGTATACATTATGCTGGCCCATCACTTTTAAATGCACCACTGCGCTTGATTCACCTATATTCAATGTGAATTTACAGCAACCCGTGTCGTCAATAGAAATATCACTGGCGCGCACTTGCGCCTGATCAATTTCACCAAAACTGATAACACGGCGCTCACCGGCTCGCGCTTTCCATGTATTAAAGTGCGGGCTATCGGCATTTAAAACCGCAATACCATCATCACCTAAAGCATCAATGATCTCGCCTTTGGTGCGCACAATCGTTTCTAAACTACCAAAACCCTCCAGATGCGCACTGCCTGCATTGGTTAAGATGGAGACGGTTGGCTTGGCCAACTGAGAGGTATAAGCAATTTCACCTTCCGCACTGGCGCCAAGCTCAACAACTGCATAGTCGTAGGTATGATTTAAACGCAATAAAGTAAGCGGGCCGCCAATGTGATTATTTAAATTACCACGTGTCACTAGTACTTCATTTTGTTGGCGAAGCAAGGTTGCCATCATGCCTTTCACAGTGGTTTTACCACTACTACCGGTAATCGCAATGACGTCTCGATTGAATTTCTCACGATTATAAAGCGCTAAACGCCCCAAAGCCTGAGTGGTATCGGCTACTTGAAGAAAAGGCGTTTGCAACCCCATATCTTTGCTAATGACAACCGCGCAGGCTCCTTTTTCAATGGCTTGCTTCACATACTCATGGCCATCAAATCGCTTACCCACCAAAGCCACATACAAATCACCAGGCTGAAGCGTACGAGTATCAGTACTCACAAACTGGAACGGCACATTTGCACCGCGATGCTTGGCTTGAATAAACTCGGCCACTTCAGCTAACCGTACTGACCCAATCATGACTGTTTCTCCAACTGCAATACTTTTTTGGCCTCTTCTACATCACTAAAAAAATGACGCTGGCCGTTTATTTCTTGATAATCTTCATGACCTTTACCCGCAATAATAACAATGTCATTGTCTGACGCTTGCGAGATGGCATCATGAATCGCGGCAGAGCGATCCACTTTAATAATAAAATCACCGTTTAAACCGTCCACCATTTGCTTGCAGATAGAAAGTGGATCTTCACTGCGAGGGTTGTCACTGGTAATAATGGTTTTATTGGCGTGAGTAACGGCGATTTCACCCATCAGCTTTCGCTTGCCTGTATCACGATCCCCACCACAACCAACCACTAAATGAATGCTACCTTGGGCATGCTGTTTAATAGACGTTAATATCTGCTCTAAAGCATCAGGGGTGTGCGCATAATCAACCAATACAAGTGGCTGTTTATTCATAACACTGACTTGCTGCATACGACCAGGCACAGCGCATAAGGCACTGCAGGCGCTCATGATGTGTTTGAACTCAAATTTCATATTTAAACAACATAAAATTGCAGCCGCCACATTCTCCGCATTAAACACTCCAAATAACGGCAGGACCACCTGATCAACTTGGTCGCGCCAAGTAAACTCAACCGTCATGCCTTGATCATGCATATCAACAATTTTAAAACATAGATCAGCCGATGCGGATTGGGCATAAGTCATGGGTTGAACAGAGCACTGCTCGATTAAAGCTGATGCATAGCTGTCATCACCATTAATCACTGCAAACTTGAGTTCAGGTCGCTTAAATAATAATGCCTTTGCCTGACCATACGCATCCATGGTGCCATGATAATCTAGGTGATCTCGGCTGAGGTTTGAAAACACCGCCCCATCAAAGTTCACTCCAGCTAAACGATTTTGATGCAAACCGTGGCTTGAAACTTCCATGGCCACAGCCTGAAAACTTGCCGACAACTCATGCAATACATGATGTAGTTTTTCTAGGGGTAACGTGGTCATACCAGAAGGCTTTAACTGATCCCACTGACCGTAGCCTACTGTGCCCATGACAGCACACGGACTACTTAAGGCTGTTAATAACTGCGCTAAATAAAAACTAATGGATGACTTACCATTTGTGCCAGTAATGCCCACTATTTGTAAATCAGCGCGGCCATTATATAAAACATGCGCAATGACGTTACCGGCTGTATTCATCACATCAGCAAGTGCCACGCATGGCACATCACTCACTGTTAACTGTTTACAAACACCTTCATCCGCAAATACGACACTGGCTCCAAGGGCCAGTGCTTGGGTGATGTTTTGAACTTCATTCCCCGCAACAGAAGGCAGTGCAAAAAATGCATCGCCAAGAGAAACCTCACGGCTATCAAAGCAGATATTCTTGATTTCCAGATCGAATAAACCCTGGGGCAGTAATTCGACCCAGGGTTTTAATACTGAAAGAGGCTGATTCAATGAAATCATTCTAACCTCCCCGCAATGGACTTATCTTCAAACACGGTTGGGGTCACATTCATTAAACGTAAACTCGATTGCGTCACCCTAGAGAAAATAGGGGCGGCCACTTCACCACCGTAATACTCTCGCCCACTGGGTTCATCGATCACAACAATGGTCACAATTCTTGGATCATCCGCCGGTGCAATACCGGCAAATAATGATAAATAACGTTCGTCTTCGTAACCATTCACACCAACCTTGTGAACCGTTCCGGTTTTACCCGCAACAGGGTAACCCTCAACATGAGCACGACGGGCGGTACCCTTTGGACCAACCACACTTTGCAACATGGCGACCACATCATTGGCCACATTTTCAGGCATGATGCGTTTACCTTTTTCTGGGTTGCGGCGTACCAGCGTTAAAGGCTGCTTCACTCCACCATTGGCCAACACTTGATAAGCCTGAGCCAGTTGCACTGGCGTTACCGCTAAGCCGTAACCGTAAGACAATGTAGCGCTTTGCAAACGATTCCAATTATTGGTTTCTACAGCAACCTTGCCGCCGTTTTCACCAGGCAAACCTAAACCAACCGGTTTACCTAAACCTAACTTCTGATAAAAGTCCCACAGATTTTCACCACCGAGCTTGAACGATAATTTACTCACCGCCACGTTACTGGATTTAGTGAGCACACTTGTAATATCCAACTTCCCATAATCGCGATGATCACGAATGGTTTTATTGCCTACTCGCAAGTAACCAGGATGAGTATTGATAATGCTGTCTTTATTAATCTCACCCGCCATTAAAGCCGCTGCTATAGTAAACGGTTTAACCGTGGAGCCAGGCTCAAAAATATCGGTGACACTGCGGTTGCGCACACTGGCCGCTTTTAATTCTGAACGGTTATTGGGGTTAAACGCAGGCTGATTCACAAGCGCTAAAATCTCGCCCGTTTTTACATCCACCATCATCAGTGAGCCCGCTTTTGCTCCATGCTGCTGAACCGATGCCTTTAATTCTCGATACGCCTGATACTGCAAGCGTAAGTCGATACTTAGCATTAACTCACTGCCTGGCTCTGCCACTTTCATAATGCCCAGATCTTTAACTAATCGACCGAGTCGGTCTTTGACAACACGCCCTTTGCCTGGCTCGCCTTGCAACCAAGCGTCGTAGGCAAGTTCAACCCCTTCGATACCGTGTTCATCTATATTGGTAAAACCCACCACATGACTGGCCACTTCGGCCGCAGGGTAATAACGTTTAAATTCTTGCTGAATACCAATACCTGGTAGGTTGAGCTCGCTAATGGCTTGAGCCATGGCTGGGTTCATGTGACGTTCTAAATAAATGAATTCTTTAGACTGGTGTGCTTTGATTCGCGCTAATAATTGCGAACCACTCATATTTAACAATGGCGCTAACGCAGAGACATCCACATGGTCTTTCAAAATTTGCTTAGGGTTAGCCCAGATGCTTTTAACCGGCGTGCTCACCGCCAAAGGCTCGTTGTTGCGATCGACAATCATGCCACGATACGCATCAATACTGTGCTCGCGAACCGTACGCTTGGTGCCTTCAACTTGTAAGAAATCTGTTTCTAGCACTTGTAACTGGGTCAACCTCACAAGCAAAACGGCAAACAAGAGTAAGCCGGCACCCATTACTGTGTAATGACGCCAGCGATTGCTTGCCTGTTCGTATTTATTTTTGCTCGCCATTAATCAATGCTACTCAAAATTACTTTTTCAAAAAGTCGTGCACTTCAATAATCCGGGTATTTAATGCATCCGGGAATTGCATATTTAATTTCTGCCTAGCCATGTTTTCAACGCGACTTGGCGCGGCCAAGGTACTGTACTCCAGCATCAATCGCCCATACTCCTCTTGCAACTGCGCATACTGGGTACTTTGTATTTGCCACTGCTGTGCAAGCTGTCGATTAATGTAACTGGCGTATACCGTGGCAAGTGCACACAACATCAGCACCGCAAACACCCACTTCGCATTTAGGCTCTTCACAACGGCCTTTTAAACCTGCTTTTGGGCAACGCGCATAATGGCACTGCGTGAACGAATATTGGCATTCACCTCTTCCTTGCTCGGCTTGATTGCTTTTCCAATATGCTTAAGCACAATTGGAAAATCACTGGCCATGACAGGGATATCAGGCGGCAATTGCGGCCCTTTTTCTTTATCTCGAATAAAGCGTTTCACCATACGATCTTCTAATGAGTGAAAGCTAATGACCACGAGTCGACCATCTTTTGCTAACAGATCAGTAGCAGTCTCAAGGCCAGAAGTAAGGTCACCTAGTTCGTCATTTAAAAAGATACGAATCGCTTGAAAGCTTTTAGTTGCAGGGTGCTTACCCTTCTCCCACTTGGGATGGGCGTCTTTAATCACTTGCGCCAAGTCCAGGGTACGCTCAAATGGCTCTTGGGTCCGACGAGTCACAATGGCTTTTGCTAACCGTCGGCTGTATCGCTCTTCGCCAAACTGATACAGCACATTGGCAATCTCTTCTTCTTTCGCACTGGCTACCCATTGCGCGGCCGTTAAACCGGATTCGGTGTTCATGCGCATATCAAGCGGGCCGTCATTCATAAAGCTAAAACCGCGTTCCGCTTCATCAAGCTGAGGACTGCTCACACCTAAGTCCATCAAGATGCCCGCAACCGGGCGACCTTCGCCGTTTTGCTCAAGCCAAGTGGACATATCTGCAAATGAGCCATGACAAATGGAGAAGCGACTGTCTTCTTCGGCTAATTGGTTTGCCGTTGCAATGGCGCGAGGGTCTTTATCAATACCAATTAAACGACCCTGGGGTGATAACTTTTCTAAAATTAAACGACTATGACCACCACGGCCAAAGGTGCAATCGATGAACAGGCCATCAACATCTTGGACCAAAGCATCAACCGCTTCGTTTAATAGCACCGTAATATGTTCACTCATAGGGATAGATTCATCAGCTCTTCTGGCAATTGGGTGTCACCTTTCATTTCTTCAAGGTAACGTTCACGGCGTTCTGTCCAGTGGGCTTCGTCCCACAACTCAAACTTGTTGCCTTGCCCCATCATAACCATTTTCTTCTCAAGGCCGGCGTATTCTCTTAACGGCCCTGGTAACAACAGTCGGCCGTTGCCATCCATATCTATATCGGTGGCATGACCTATGATCAATCGCTGGATGCGACGTGCGGCGGGGTTAAAGCTGGGTAAGGCTTCGATTTTGGTTTGAATGGGTTCCCATTCTTCTAAAGGATAAACGAGTAAACACTTCTCCTCAGTATCAATAGTGACAACCAAGGCTCCATCGTTGCTCTCCTGCAACAATTGGCGGTATCGAGCAGGCACGGCCATTCGGCCTTTGGTATCGAGATTGATATTGTGCACGCCACGAAACATAATTTATTTCACCTGCTACCCAGAAAACTCCACATTTACCCACAAAACAACACTTTTGCACACTATAGAAACAGAACTAAGGTATTGCAAGGTACGATGTCGTGTTTTGAGCATTTAGGCTCATTCAGACCGCCTATTGATGGGGCTTAGAGGAAAGTTGTCTAAGTGGATCACTTGGTAATAACCTGACATCAAGGTATTCCCACCAATAGCCTTAAGGTCAGAATGTTAACGCTTACCAACAACAAGCCCTGGACATAAAAAAACCCGCTGCCAAAACTGGCAACGGGTTTCAATAAAGAGAGATTTGTCTATAAGCCGGGTTCTGTGACTTGCGAACAAGTTGCAACCATTCATCTAGGCCTTGGATCGCTCCAAGGCTCAAGCGACCTACCCGTTCTCAACGTGGGCCACGCCATACGAGAACCTATTTGGTCTTGCTCCGGGTGGGGTTTACCGTGCCACGAACTGTTACCAGTCGCGCGGTGCGCTCTTACCGCACCCTTTCACCCTTACCTGTGAACTCTGAAGAGAACCATCGGCGGTATACTCTCTGCTGCACTGGCCGTAGGCTCGCGCCCCCCAGGCGTTACCTGGCACCCTGCCCTGTGGAGCCCGGACTTTCCTCCCCTAATCAACAAGTGACTAGCAGCGGTTGCTCGACTATCTCCGCGCGCAAGGATACGCTTTGTTTTAGCTAGGTCAAGCCAGTTATTCGGCTTTCTGCTCTAACGCCAATTGATACAGCTGATTCTTTTTAAACCCGGTATGGTTTGAAACAATGGCCGCCGCTTTTTTCAAAGGCAATTCCTGGGCAATCAACAAGGTTAGATCCAAGGCTTCTTGTGATACCTCAAGCTTTTTATTCGCCAAGACACCACGCACCATCATCACAAACTCACCGCGCTGCTGGTTAGAGTCCGCTTCCATTATGGCTTTTACTTCTTCAGCGGTGCCGCGCAAAAATGTCTCGAATGTTTTAGTCAATTCACGGGCCAGTACGATTTCTTTGTCTGGGCCCAGTTCCGCTATTAAATCGTCCACCGCATGCATAATGCGATGAGGCGACTCATAGATAACCGTTGTGCGCTCTTCATGCTTAATACTTGAAAAATAGCTTTTTCTGGCAGTGCTTTTTGACGGTAAAAAACCATCAAAAATAAAGCGGTCCGTAGGTAAAGCCGCTGCGCACAAGGCCGTAATGACGGCACACGCCCCTGGGATTGGCACCACTTTAAAGCCGGCTTTTGCCACTTGCTCCGCCACGTGATAACCCGGGTCTGCAATCAACGGTGTGCCCGCATCACTGACAATGGCCACATTTTGTCCATTCTGCAGTTTTTCAATAATTTGCTGTGCCGCTTGTGCCTCATTATGATCATGAGTTGCCATCAACGGCTTTTGAATACCAAGGTGATTTAATAGCTTTTTGGTGTGGCGCGTATCCTCGGCAGCGATAATATCCACCATTTCCAGCACTTGTTGTGCTCGAACTGTGATATCAGCCAAATTTCCTATGGGAGTTGCCACCACATAGAGCTGATTTTCTGCCATAATGCCCGCCTTCATCTTATGTTTGAAACTATGTAATTATGTTGAATCTTCGCTACGCGCTTCTTGTCTTGCTGCTTGCCATTCTGGCGGCCTGTACTTCGACCCCAAAACAGCCAACAGCTGCGCTCAATATTCCCAGCGACAGTGCATTATCGACTATCGAGCAGTTAATCGCTAACCATAGATACATTGATGCCGAAGATGCGCTAAAAAAAGTCGACATCTATAGCCTGAGTGAAATCGAACAGATTCAATTCCACTGGTTAAGTGCCAACCTATCTGTACAACTTGGGCGCGGCAACGCAGCCATTAATTCTTTAAACGCGGTGCCACCCGGTGCATTTACTAAGTTATCAGGCATTGATCCAAATGGTCCTGGCTTCTTGCGTGCCGCAGCGCTTCACCTTAAAGGTGAGTTTATTGCCAGCGCTCGCGAGCGCATGTTTCTAGCCGGCGTATTATCAGGAGAGCAGTACGATCAAAATCATCAAGCGATCTGGAACAGCTTACTGCAAGCTGAAGATAGCGACCTTGAAGCCTTCTCGAAAAAAACCAGCACCGCTATTTTTAAAGGCTGGCTTGAACTGGCGTTGATCATCAATCGCAACCAGATGGACCTTGATCGCCAGCTCAGCACCTTACGTCTCTGGCAGGCAAAATATGATGGCCACCCTGCAGCAAAAGAGTTACCCGGCGGCTTGGATCAACTGGAAGAATACATAGAAAATAAAGCAAACTATATTGCGCTAATGGTGCCCCTGTCTGGCAAGCTTGCGGTTACCGGTAAAGCCGTAAGGGACGGATTATTTGCCGCTTATTACCAAGCAAAAGCGTTAGGCGCTCAAGTGCCTGAAATTCGCGTGTACGACACCGCAAAATCCAATGACTTTTGGTCGCTTTATAAGCAAGCGATCCTGGATGGCAATGAACTGGTCATTGGCCCACTGGAAAAGAATGCCGTGGAGCGCTTGCAACAAGAAAGCAGACTACCCGTTCCTACCCTTGCATTGAATTACGGTAATCGTGATGCCAGTGAAAACCCAAGCCAGCTTTATCAATACGGCCTTGCGGTAGAAGATGAAGCCCAACTGGCTGCCTACTATGCACGCCAACAAGGTTATCAAAGCGCTGTTGCGCTCATGCCGAAAGGGCCTTGGGGTGAGCGCGTGTTCAAACGCTTTAGTGATACCTGGCAGGCCCAAGGTGGCAAGCTCATTGAGGCGCAATTCTTCAACGGTGACGGCGATTATAACAAAGTCATCAGTCGCTTATTTGCGGTTGATGACAGTGAAAGTCGAGCGCGCAATGTTCGTAGACAACTGGGCACTCGTATGGAATTCCAAGCCCGTCGCCGCCAGGACGTTGATTTTATTTTTGTCGCCGCACTGCCTCACCAAGCACGCCAAATCAAGCCGACACTCGCATTTAACTTTGCCCGCGACATTCCTATGATTGCCACCTCACAAATCTACTCAGGCATTCCGTCACGCTCAAAAGACCGAGACCTGAACAACGTGGTCTTCTGTGATATTCCCTGGATACTCGAAAAAGGCCCGTTACGCAGAGAAGTTCAAACCCTTTGGCCTCAAGCGAAAGGCAGCCTTGATCGACTCTATGCATTAGGTGTGGATGCTTATCGCTTGTATCCTCGCCTTGGGCAAATTAAAGTACTCAAACAAGCCCGCGTACAAGGTGAAACTGGCAGCCTAGCAATGGATGAATACGGACAAATCATTCGCACCCTGCCATTCGCCAAGTTTGAAAAAGGCTTAGCAAAGAAGACACAAGGATATGTGCAGCATGTGGAGCCCAAGCAAGGTATTTAACAAGCGAGCCAAAGGCGACGCCTATGAAAAAGTCGCTCGCCACCACCTGCAAAAACAGGGACTCGCGTTCGTCGCCCAAAATGTTAATTTCAAGGGCGGAGAAATCGACTTAATTATGAAAGATGAAGCGCAACTTGTGTTTATCGAAGTGCGCTTTAGACAAAACAAACAATTTGGTGGTGCGGCAGCTAGCGTAGCGTTCAAAAAACAGCAGCGTATTATTTTAGCCGCACAACTTTATTTACAAAAAACGTTTGGCAACCGTCCACCTAGCTGTCGCTTTGATGTGGTTGCCATTGATGGCGAAGGCTCAAACAGCCAAATAACTTGGCTAAAAAACGCTTTCGCTTAACTTAACACAAACCCGTTTGGGCCAATTCGCTTAGTGGGTATGTTTGCAAAAAAATAAGAGACGTTTTTATGCATTTTCAAGAACGGATAAACCAGCACTTCCAAGCCAGCATTGAAACCAAGCAACAGGCGGCAGAAGTACTTGCTCCAGCAATCGAACAAGCCAGCGACAGCATGGTAGGCGCGCTATTAAGCGGTGGAAAGATATTGACCTGCGGCAATGGTGGTAGTGCAGGCGATGCGCAACACTTTTCATCTGAGCTATTAAATCGCTTTGAGCGAGAGCGTCCAAGCCTACCGGCCATTGCTTTGACCACAGATAGCTCAACGGTCACCTCTATTGCGAATGACTATAGCTATAATGAGATTTTCTCAAAACAAATTCGAGCACTGGGTAACGCAGGCGATGTATTACTTGCCATTTCCACAAGCGGTAACAGTGCAAACGTGGTGCAAGCGATACAAGCAGCACATGACCGAGAAATGCGTGTAGTGGCACTCACTGGCCGTGATGGTGGTGACATGGCCTCCCTGTTACTACCAGAAGACATAGAAATTCGCGTTCCCTCCATGGTCACAGCCCGCATCCAGGAAGTGCACCTAGTTGTGATTCATTGCCTATGTGATTTGATCGACTGGCAACTATTTGGGCCCATGGAATAACGCACCATCAGCCTATGACTAGGTTATCTTCAGACACAAAAAAAGCAGCCTAAGCTGCTTTTTTTGTATCTATTTAATAATAAGGGGCTTACTTAACCACCGTCAAAGAAGGTCGACCACTGGGTTTATCCTGAGGCTTAAGTACTTCTTTCTTTTTCGCCGTCGGTTGCGGATCATTTGGATCCGGCGCACCCGCTTCATTACCAAACACCATACCTTCGCCCGTCTCTTTGGCATATATTGCCAAAACAGCAACGATTGGTACGTATATGTTTTGCGTCACACCAGAAAAGCGCGCATTAAAACTCATGGCTTCATTGTTAATCATTAAGCCTTGAACCGCACTTGGACTGATGTTCAACACGATTTGTCCGTCATTGACGTATTCTTGAGGAACTTGCACGCCAAGAATATTGGCGTCTACCAACACATAAGGAGTGGATTCATTATCTAAAACCCACTCGAAAAGCGCTCGCATCAAATATGGACGACTCGGTGTCATTCACGCATTTCCTGTTCCGCTTCAGACAAACTTGCTTGGAAGGATTCACGCTCAAACAATCGCTCCATATAAACATGGATATCTTTTGTTTGTTTTTCAGGTAAATCGATACCTAAAACAGGTAAACGCCAAAGCAAAGGTGCTGTACAGCAATCAACAATGCTGTATTCATCACTCATGAAAAATGGCTTTTCTGCAAACAGTGGCGACGTACTAATTAGGCTTTCGCGCAATTCTTTACGGGCTTTGGTTACAGCAGCATCATCTTTATTAGCAAGGATAATATCAGCCAGTGTGCACCAGTCGCGTTGAATGCGGTACAACCACAAACGGCTTTCGGCACGAGCAACAGGGTAAACAGGCAACAATGGTGGATGCGGGAAACGCTCATCCAAATATTCCATCATGATGCTTGGCTCATACAAAACCAAATCACGGTCTACCAAGGTAGGCACACTGTTGTACGGATTCAAAGACGCTAGATCTTCAGGTGGGTTCATTGGATCCACATCGTGAATTTCTACCGCCACACCCTTTTCCGCTAATACAATGCGGACACGATGACAATAGTGATCATTACCATCAGAAAAGAAGGTCATGGAAGAGCGCTTAGCCACTACACCCATATAGGTTTTCCTCACCTTTAAAAACAAAAAAATCGGCGTCTGATTATACACCAGACGCCGAGTTTTGTGGGATTTATATTCAATGTTTGTATATGAATCCCAGTATTCACCCTAAGAGAAATACTTAGATCCACTTAAAAAGCTGTGGACCTCTCATAATCTCTTAGTGAATGCCTCGCCAGAACTCACGGTTCAGGTAGTAAACTGGCACAAACAAGATGGCCAAGAATAACAATACCCAGAAACCAATGCGCTGACGCTCTAATGCCATAGGCTCACCCATGTACACTAGGAAGTTGGTAATATCAGCGATTGCCTTGTCGTACTCAGCCGCATTCAATTGACCTTCTTCTTCTAAATAAAGCACTTCAATTGGGTGACCTGCTTCATCTGTACGAGCACAAGAATCTTCTTTCAGCTCTTGACCTGTTAAAGGATCAAAACCGATCACCACTGGCGCGCAACCTTTCACTTGCTTGCCTTGAAGATCTGCCAATACATGAGGCATACCCACGTCCTTAAACGCCGTGTTGTTATAACCATAAGGGCGAGTTTCATCGGCATAGAAGCTACCTAAATAGGTGTACAACCAATCCGCACCACGCACACGAGCAACCAGCGTTAAATCTGGAGGTGTTGCACCAAACCATTTCTTAGAATCTTCTGGGCGCATTGCGATTTCCATTAGATTACCAATCTTGGTCTCAGCGAATACTAGGTTATCCATCATGACATCTTCAGGAATCCCCAAGTCACGGGCCACTCGGTTGTAACGAGCGAACTTAGTGCTGTGACAACCCATGCAGTAGTTAGCGAAATACTTCGCGCCACGCTGCAAAGAAGCTGTGTCTTCTAAATCCACCTTCATGTCATTCAGGTGCACATTACCACCTGCTGCAAACACAAAGCCTGGCAGAAGGGCAAAAATAACTGCAATTAACGATTTCATTAGCCTGTCACCCTCTCTGGTACTGGTTTGGTTTTTTCTTTAGCTGAAATAAATGGCAAAGTAATAAACCATGCAAAATAAACAATTGTCGAAATCAAACCAAGTGTTGCATAAATACCAGTCGCTGGTTGAGTACCTAACCAAGTTAGCAAGATGAAGAACAAGCCAAATAGCACAAGGTTAATACGGCTAATCCAGCCTTTATAGCGCCATGATCTAACTGGGCTACGATCCAACCAAGGCAGCACAAACAATACTGCAATGGCAGCACCCATCAAGATAACACCACCTAACTTATCCGGCACCACACGTAAAATCGTGTAGAACGCGCCGAAATACCATACAGGGGCAATGTGTGCCGGTGTTTTTAAGCCATTTGCTTGCTCAAAGTTAGCATGCTCTAAGAAGTAACCATTACCTTCTGGCCAGAAGAAGATCACAAAACAGAATACAAATAGGAACACCACAATACCCACAAGGTCATGCACGGTGTAGTAAGGGTGGAATGGAATACCGTCTAATGGACGGCCTTCTTCATCTTTGTACTTTTTAATATCAACGCCGTCTGGGTTGTTAGAGCCCACTTCGTGAAGCGCAAGAATGTGCATAAACACAAGAGCAACAATCACTAATGGCAATGCAATAACATGCAAAGCAAAGAAACGGTTAAGTGTGATACCTGAGATTAGGAAGTCACCTTTGATCCAAGTCACTAAGTCATCACCGACAACAGGAATCGCACTAAATAGTGAAATAATTACCTGCGCACCCCAGTAAGACATTTGACCCCAAGGCAATACATAACCCATGAAGGCTTCCGCCATCAGCATCAAGTAAATAGCCATACCAAAGATCCAAATCAACTCACGAGGCTTCTGATAAGAGCCATACAATAAGCCACGGAACATGTGCATGTAGATCACAAGGAAAAAGAACGAAGCACCGGTTGAGTGCATATAACGAATCAACCAACCAAACTCCACATCACGCATGATGTATTCAACCGAGGCAAATGCTTGTTCAGCGGATGGCGTGAATGACATGGTCAACCAAACACCCGTTAGGATTTGGTTAGCCAGCATCAAGAAAGAAAATACACCAAAGAAATACCAAAAGTTTAGGTTCTTAGGCGCATAGTACTTAGACATATGCTTTTCGAAGGTGGCGGTAACCGGCAAGCGGTGATCGATCCAACCCATGAATGCGGATAACTTACTCATTATGAATTCTCCTCATCCACACCAATAATAATGGTGTTCTCATCGGCGTAAGAATAAGGCGGTACTTTTAAGTTCTTACCAGCAGGTGAGCCCTTATAAACACGACCAGCCAAGTCAAAACGAGAACCGTGACATGGGCAGAAGAAACCACCCACCCACTCTTCTTGGAATGGCTGCGGCTCAACTTCTGGTACATACTTTGGCGCACAACCAAGGTGAGTACAAACACCCTCAATAACAGCCACATCCGGCTTACGAGAACGCTGAGTGTTCTTCGCATACGCAGGCTGTTGGGCCTCATCAGCATTATCAGGATCTTTTAGCTCATCGCTATTCGTATCCAACAAGCCAATTGTCTCATCCGTACGACGGAAGATATAAACTGGCTTGCCACGCCATTCCACAACAATCATCTGGCCTGGTTCAACTTTACTCACATCTGCTTTAGCAGGTGCACCGGCAGCTTTCGCCTTTTCACTTGGATTCCAAGATTTAACAAAAGGCACAGCTACGCCAACAGCACCAATACCACCACCCACCGCGGTTGTTGCGATGAGGAAGCGGCGTCGGCCTGTATTTACGCCATCATTGCTCATTCTGGCAGTCTCCCATCAACTTTTTTTAAAATTCTGTGCAGCCCAAATTCTTTGGATAACATTCTTTGCTGAAACAGCCAGCATATAATTCAGAGAATCTCTGCATTTTACCTAACAATCCTTAACTAAAGCACAAACACAAGGACTGGGGTAAAAAATCGGCCCAAATAGTAATGAAATGTACCGCCCCTTACAAGGAGCCAAGTCAATTTCATGCGGGTTTTATTAACATAACCCTTTGTTTTAGATAAAAAAAAACGCCCAGACAAAAATCTGAGCGTTTTTCGACAATTCTTGCCAAACGTGATTAACGCTTAGAGAACTGAGGTTTCTTACGAGCTTTACGAAGACCAACCTTCTTACGCTCAACTTCACGGCTATCACGAGTTACATAACCCGCTGCACGTAGAGAAGGACGTAGAGTCTCATCGTATTCCATAAGAGCACGAGTGATACCGTGACGAATTGCACCGGCTTGGCCAGATGCACCACCACCTTTAACAGTGATGTATAGGTCAAACTTCTCAGCACTTTCAGTCAACAAAAGTGGCTGACGTACTACCATGCGTGAAGTTTCACGACCGAAGTATTCGTCAACAGGACGTTTGTTGATAATGATTTGACCAGTACCAGGACGCAAGAAAACGCGCGCGCTGGAAGATTTACGACGGCCAGTGCCATAATATTGTGTTGCAGCCATGATAATCCCCTTAAACCTTCAATTCTTTTGGTTGCTGTGCAGTATGTGGATGCTCTGTACCCGCATACACTTTCAGTTTCGTGAACATTGCACGACCAAGAGGGTTCTTAGGAAGCATGCCTTTAACAGCAAGCTCAACAACACGACCAGGCTTACGCGCTTGAAGGTCGTTGAAGTTAATTTCACGTAAACCACCTGGATAACCAGTGTGACGGTAATACATCTTATCCTGTGCTTTCGCACCGGTTACCGCTACTTTATCCGCATTGATAACAACGATGTAATCGCCAGTATCAACGTGAGGAGTATATTCAGGCTTATGCTTGCCACGTAAGCGAGAGGCTATTTCAGTCGCTAAACGACCTAGTGCAACGCCTTCAGCGTCAACAACTAACCACTCACGTTTTACAGTTTCAGGTTTTGCAGTATATGTTTTCATAATCTTTTCTATTTCGCCTAATCAGTATGTTACCTACTCGGACCGAACTAAATCGGCTGGTAACACCGTTTTAGGGCTTCGTCTTGGGGAAACGATGGCGGCGGATTATACGAGATAGGGGAAGGGATTACACCTTTTTTTTCATCTTTATCTAAATAAGGCCAAAATCCAAGGCAAGCGCCTAGTAACGCTCGCCCTCGCGAAAATGAACTAAGCCATAAATCAACGCCAGCAATGACACCACCGCATTAAATAAGACAATCAGTACCATGCTGTCTTGCTGCTGCGGATTCGCCTGAAACCCCATCATACTGCCAACAAAGAAAGCAAGTGCAGAGGAAACAAAGGCCACTAACAGCATGGAGATCAAGTAATAACCACGACCATCATCCAGCTTTAACTGGAACTGCTCAATTTTCTGGTTAAAAAAGCGATATGCCAGCACACAAAGGCCCGCTGTAAACGCCATAGAGCCTAAAAAGAAGAAAATCATCACACGCCCTCCTGTATTTCACTTGATAAGCGTAATACAGAAACCGCAGTGCTCAAGGCGAATTAGGCCCAAATTGCGACGATTTAACTACAATGTCGCAAAATGGGATCATTCTCTCAGTTTAATGCTCGCGCGTAGCAAAAAACTCAACATCAGGGTGTCGATCTTGCGCAAGTGATAGGTTCACCATAGTAGGGGCAATGTAAGTTAGGTTATCACCACCATCCAAGGCCAGATTCTCATGGGCTTTTTTCTGGAACTCGGCAAATTTCACCTTGTCTTTTGACTCTACCCAACGGGCCGTGGCCACGCTGATGGGCTCATAAATGGCCTCAACCTTGTATTCGTCTTTTAAGCGTTGCGCCACCACGTCAAACTGCAGCACACCCACAGCGCCGACAATTAAGTCGTTGTTTTTCAGCGGACGGAACACCTGCACGGCACCTTCTTCTGAAAGCTGAATAATGCCTTTAAGCAGCTGCTTCTGTTTCAGCGGATCTTTCAAGCGAATACGTTTGAACAGTTCAGGGGCAAAGTGAGGAATGCCGGTGAATTTCAAATCTTCACCTTGGGTAAAGGTATCACCAATCTGAATGGAGCCATGGTTATGCAAACCAATGATGTCACCGGCGAAGGCCTCTTCGGCGGCTTCGCGGTCACCCGCCATAAAGGTTAGCGCATCACCAATGCGCACATCTTTGCCGATACGGGTGTGTTTGGCTTTCATGCCTTTTTCATACTTACCTGACACGATACGCATGAAGGCGACACGGTCACGGTGTTGCGGGTCCATGTTTGCTTGAATCTTAAAGACAAAACCAGTGAACTTTTCTTCGGTAGGATCAACGGTACGTGCTTCGGTTTCACGAGGCTTAGGCGTTGGCGCCCAAGCGGTTAAACCATCCAACATGTGATCTACGCCAAAGTTACCCAATGCCGTACCAAAGTAAACGGGGGTTAACTCGCCTGCTAAGAACATTTCTAGATCAAACTCATTAGACGCACCGCGCACCAGCTCCACTTCTTCGCGGAAGTCATCGGCATAAGCACCCAAGGCTTGATCAAACTCAGGACTGTTTAGACCTTTGATCACACGGCGCTCTTGAATGGTATGACCTTGACCGGTTGAGTACAGAATCACTTCATCATCATACAGGTTATACACACCTTTGAACTCTTTACCCATACCAATGGGCCAAGTGATGGGGGCACAGGCGATGTTCAGTACGTCTTCCACTTCATCCATGACATCAATTGGGTCACGGGTATCACGGTCAAGCTTGTTCATGAAGGTAATGATGGGCGTGTCACGTAAGCGCGTCACTTCCATCAATTTAACGGTACGTTCTTCAACACCTTTGGCGGCGTCGATCACCATTAAACAAGAATCCACCGCCGTTAAGGTACGGTAGGTGTCTTCCGAGAAGTCTTCGTGCCCTGGTGTATCCAGCAGGTTGACCAAGCAATCGTTATATGGGAACTGCATCACCGAGGTGGTGATGGAGATACCACGGTCTTTTTCCATCTGCATCCAATCAGACTTAGCATGCTGATTGGAGCCGCGGCCTTTTACCGTACCGGCCTTTTGAATGGCGTTGCCGAACAACAATACTTTTTCAGTAATGGTGGTTTTACCCGCATCCGGGTGGGAGATAATAGCGAATGTGCGGCGCTTGCCCACTTCTGTTACTTGATTGCTCATATTCGGCTTTTTAGATGATCAAAAATTGCCGCGCATTATATCTGCCAACGGCTCAAGTTACGAGCACGGCCGTTTACCGTGCTCGAAAAGTCAGAACTTAAGCGACCTTCTGATTTGCCGCTTTATTCGCCAATAGCTCGTCGTATGTGCCTTGGAAATCCAATAGCTGATTGTCTTTAATCTCAATCACTCGGGTTGCCAGCGATGAAACAAACTCACGGTCATGACTAACAAAAATCAAGGTGCCATCAAACTCTTTAAGGGCGTTGTTAAGCGCTTGGATGGATTCCATATCTAAGTGATTGGTGGGCTCATCCATAATCAAGACGTTTAAGTCCATCATCATTAACTTGCCAAACAGTAAGCGGTTTTTCTCACCACCGGAGCACACACGGGCTTTTTTGTTAAAGTCATCGGCGGTGAACAATAAACGACCCAGCATGGCACGCACTTTCAAATCATCATGCTTTGGTGTGCGCCATTGGCTCATCCACTCAAACAAGGTTAGGTCTGAGTTGAAATCTTCTGTGCTGTCCTGTGGGCAATAGCCGATGGTGGCATTTTCAGACCACTTCACCACACCGTGCTCTGGTGTCAGCTCATTCATTAGGCAGCGCAAAAAGGTGGTTTTACCGGCACCGTTTTCGCCGATCACCGCCAGCTTAGAGCCAGCCTCTAACAAGATATCACCGCCTTTGAACAAGGTTTCACCATCAAAGCCATGGGCCAATTGCTCAAGCTCTAACACCTGACGGTGCAGTTTTTTATCTTGGCGCAGGCTAATGGACGGCGTCATACGGGAGCTTTGTTTCACTTCATCTAGCGTAATTTTATCCATTTTCTTCGCACGGGACTGAGCCTGCTTAGATTTAGACGCGTTAGCGGAGAAGCGGTTAACAAACGCTTGTAACTCGTCAATCTCAGCACTCTTCTTGGCGTTTTCACCCAGTAGCTGTTCGCGGATCAAGGTAGACGCTTCAATGAAGTATTCGTAATTACCAGGGTAAATACGCAGTTCGCCATAATCGATGTCCGCCATGTGGGTACATACCGAGTTTAGAAAGTGACGATCGTGGGAAATGATGATCATGGTGCTTTTGCGCTTATTCAGCACATCCGCCAGCCAGTTGATGGTATCAATATCCAAGTTGTTGGTGGGTTCGTCCAGCAACAGGATTTCTGGGTTAGCAAATAAAGACTGGGCCAATAGCACACGTAACTTCCAGCCTGGGGCAAGTTGTTTCATGAGGCCATAATGGAACTCTTCTTCAATGCCCGCTTCTAGCAGGATTTCACCGGCACGGCTTTCTGCGCTGTAACCGTCCATCTCGGCGTATTGGGCTTCTAGGTCGCCCACTAACATGCCATCTTCTTCTGTCATGTCTGGTTTTGCATAAATCGCATCACGAGCCTGCTTGATCTTCCACAGCTCAACATCGCCCATGATCACCGCGTCAACGACCGAGTATTCCTCAAAGGCATACTGATCCTGGCTCAAGGTACCCACCTTGTATCCTGGGGTAATGGAGATATTACCGGCGGTAGGCGCTAAAGCACCGCTCAAAATCTTCATGAAGGTGGATTTACCACAACCATTGGCGCCGATCAGACCATAGCGATTGCCGTGGCCGAATTGTGCAGAGATGTTTTCAAACAAAGGCTCAGCGCCAAATTGCATGGTGATGTTTGCGGTTGTAATCAAGAAGGTATCCTGGGGCGGGCGCTAGAAAAGCAACAATGCCAAATAAGGGTAATAATTGGGCCGCACTATATAGATCAAGGCGGGTTTTGTCGAGCCACTGTATGATTTTTAGCCACACAATCGTGACGATTCTCAAACTCTGGTTCGGTCGCAAACGGTGAGAGTCAGCTATACTGAATCTATAACCTCAACAGTGCATATACATGCTATTTAGCGGCGTCACGTCAAAGCCAAGACCAACAGGAACCCAATGGGTATGCTGCCTACTACTGTGGACAGCATTCAACGGCTCAGCCAATGCCAATGAGTTCGAGCAGGATCTGTTTACCCTTTCTTTAGAAGAGCTCATGACCATTCCTGTGAATCTGGCGTCCAACACCATGCAACCCGTCAACAAACAACCCAGTACCGTGAGCATTATTACCGAGCAGCAAATTGCTCGCTCAGGGGCGCGCTACCTGATGGACCTGATTAAACAAGTCCCTGGATTTTGGGTTGGCACCGACACCATTGGCACCATGTCAGTGAGTTTTCGCGGGGTTTGGGGCATGGAGGCAAAAATACTGCTCATCGTTGATGGTATCGAACAAAACGAGCTGGCGTTTGGCTCACTGGTCTTGGGAAATCGCTACCCTGTGAATACCATCAAACAGGTGGAGATCATCAGGGGCCCTGGGTCGGTAAAATATGGCAGCCAAGCGGCTCTTGCGGTGATCAAGGTGACCACAAAAGGTCGAGATCTCAATGGCCAGCAAGTGTCCTTCGCCATGGATGTGAATGAAAACGGTATCTTCAAAAACACCTACTCCATTTTGTCCGCTGGACGTATTAACGATGAAAGCTCGCTACGCTATTCAAGCGCCATCAGTTTTGGTCAAGGTGACTACTCTGATCAAACCTGGCAAGCGCTGGACAATTTCTCACTGGATCTCAACAACAACAGTAATTCAGAGTCACTCAACATCAACACCCGTATCGGCGATGACAACCGTGAATTTCGAATTATTTACGACCGCTTCAAACAAGAAGACCGCCTATTGTTTGGTGATGCAGGATTATTTGTGAGCCCAAACCAGCGTTACACCCAAACCAATACACTATCGTTTGAAAGCATCAACGTGCAAAGCCAGCACAATTGGCAGCTCAGCCGTAACTGGTCAGCGCAGAGCAGCGTTACCTTCGTAAAACAAAAACCCTGGAATAGCGACTCACAGTACAACCAGCGCCTGCGCCGTGACGCGCAACGCTGGCGTATCGATTTATTAACCCAATATAAAATTAACGATGATAGCAATCTTGCACTGGGCAGCATGTACTACAACGAAGCCGAAGAAGTCAGCGAGTCCTATTTGTTTGATGCCGATACGCGCTTCAGTGGCCGCAACTCAATTAATCAAAATGACCATGCGTTTTATTTACAATATGAAGCGGAAACCCGATGGGCCAATTTTACTCTGGGTGGCCGCTATGAAAACCACGATGCCGCAGGCTCTCATTTTCTGCCGCGTATTGCTCTAATCAAAACCATCGACGCCTTCTACGGCAAGCTGGTGTATAACAAAGCGTTTAAAATCCCTCAATTTGACACACTTGCCAGTGCTGAAAACGCTGGTGCCGCCATTACCGAAACCGAATTAAGCACCACCAGTGAGCTTGAACTGGGTTATCGTATCAATGATCAAGTAAACCTGAGCGGTAGCTTCTTTCATTTAAATGTGGATAACTACATTGGTTTTAATCCTGCCAACGCAAGCAATCAAACACTGGGACAATTCAGTGCCTTTGGACATGAGCTGGAACTGAACTGGATCACACCAGCCTATAAACTGAATGCCAGTTATTCTTTGTTTTTAGTTGATCAAACCGACATAGAGGCGTTTTCTGTTGATAATGACAGAGATGCGGTATTGGGGATTCCAAATCACATGCTCAAGCTGGATGGCCAGTATTTTCTCTCTGCTCATAACTCCTTGAATATGAACGGTTCAATCATTTCAAGTCGATACGCCTGTGTGGATGACGATAATCTGATTTGCGGCACGCCACAGAAACTCCATGAAGAATATGACTTTAATCTGTTTTATCGCCATAACAATCGTACCATCAGCTATAACCTAGGCGTTGCCAATATTCTGGATACAAAAACAAAATACGTACAACCCTACCGAGGCAGCCAATCCCCTATTCCTGGGCTCGGTCGTCGCGCCATGTTCGACATTCAATATCAGTTTTAAACACCGCAACCGGCAGACACAAAAAAACCAACCCCGCTCACACAGGGTTGGTTTTTATTCATCAGCCAAGGTTTGCTATTTAGCGGCAATCACATACTTTAAGATTTCAACAATCTGCTCTGGGGTTTGCGCCCACGCCATGGCTGCACCGTCCACTTCTTTTAATGGATGAATAATGCTTTCATCGTGCAACGTAATGTATGGCTTACCTAGTGCGGCACACATGCCTGCATCAAATGCTGCATTCCATTGCTTATACTTATCGCCAAAGCGAACAATCGCCATGTCGCAGTTTTCAATCATATTCTTGGTGCGAATACTGTTCACTTTTGAAGACTTGTGATCACGCCAAAAACTGTTTTCTTCTGCACCCAGTACATCACCAGCCGCATCACTGGCCTCATGGTTTGTCACCGCAGAGGTGAACTCAACAGGAAGGTTCAACGCATTGGCACCTTGCTCGATCTGTTGGCGCCAGTCCGTGTGAATCTCACCGGATAAGTATACATTCCACGTTTTCATAAATACTCCTCTTAATGATTACTGCACTGAACCTGACAGGGCTATCTCATTCAGTGCGTTCACTAAACGTTCATTTTGATCCGTCGTGCCCACTGTAATACGCAGGCAGTTTTTCAATAACGGATGACCACCATCTAAGCACTTAATCAAAATGCCTTTTTCTTTTAAGTCTTCAAACCAATTACGAGCCATGCCATCTGGTGTACGCACCAATACAAAGTTCGCTTCGCTTGGAAAAACCTCTAAGCCAGCAATAGCAGCAAGATCATTCATTAAGACAACACGATCAACACGTAACTGCTCGGTTTGCATCACCAGCATCTCAAAGTGCTCTAGGGCAAATAATGCACTGGCTTGGGTGAGCGAGTTAATATTGTAAGGCATGCGAATTTTCTCAAGCTCACTCAGCCATTCTTTAGAACCGATTAATAAACCCAAACGTAAACCCGCCAAACCCACTTTTGATAAGGTGCGCATAACCAGCACATGATCGTATTTTTCTAATAAAGCTAGGTGGTCTGCATCGGTAAACGCCGTATACGCTTCATCTAAAATCACCAAGCCTTGTGATGCTTCAATGATATGTTTAATGGCCGTTTCATCCCAAAGATTACCGGTTGGATTATTTGGCTGAGCCAAGAAGATCAATTGTGGGTCATGCTCTTCAATGGCCGCTAACATAGCAGGTTCATCCAATTCAAAATCAGCGGTTAATGGCACACCCACATAATTTAAACCACAGAAGGTTGCAATCATCTTGTACATCACAAAACCCGGCTCTGGCGCTAAAATCGTCGCACCGGGTTTGGCTACCGCCATGGCCAGCATTTGAATGATTTCATCACTGCCATTGCCCAATAAAATATCGTATTTTTCATTCACACCCATCTCTTCACGCAGGGCTTCTTTTACCATTTCACCACTGGCGTCTGGGTAGCGATTAATCGGCACGTCTTTTAATAAATCCGCCCATGCTTCACGGGCAACCGCTGGCCAGATGTATGGGTTTTCCATAGCATCCAGTTTGATCATGCCCGCAGCACTTGGAACAGGGTAGGCACTTAAATCTAATATTTCTTGACGAATAAGTTTCTTTACACGAGACATGTGGGCTTCTCTTAAACAAAAACCCTAAGGTTAGAAACGTTAGGGTTTTATTATTTTAAATATTAATTTTGATTTTAGCATTAAAGCGTTAGCGGCGAAGCTCAGGCTAGGCGAAAGCGTTATGAGAGAACGGAGCTTAGTGTGCTAAGTGAGTATCTCGAAAAACGTTTTCAACAACGCCTGAACAAGTAAGCTAGCTTTAATCTTTGATACGGTATTCGGCAGACCTAGCATGGGCCGTTAACGACTCACCGCGGGCCAACACCGATGCAACCTTACCCATTTCGCTCGCGCCATCGGCACTGCACATAATTAATGAGCTGCGCTTCTGGAAGTCATACACTCCAAGGGGGCTAGAAAAACGTGCCGTACCGGATGTCGGTAATACGTGGTTTGGCCCTGCACAGTAATCCCCTAAGGCCTCCGCTGTGTAGCGACCCATAAAAATAGCGCCCGCATGGCGAATTTCTTTTGCCATGCCAACAGGGTCTTCTACTGATAATTCTAAGTGCTCTGGCGCAATGCGGTTAGCAAGATCAATGGCTTCTTGTTCGTTTTGCACTTTTACTAATGCACCACGACCTGACAGTGACGCATGAATAATGGCTTCACGTTCCATGGTCGGCAATAATTTTTGAATGCTTGCTTCAACTTGTTTTAAGTATTCGCCGTCCCAAGAAATCAAAATAGATTGCGCGTCTTCATCGTGCTCGGCTTGGCTAAATAGATCCATGGCAATCCAATCTGGATCGGTTTTACCGTCACATACAACCAGAATTTCTGATGGGCCAGCAATCATGTCGATGCCCACTTCGCCAAATACAAAGCGTTTTGCCGTGGCCACATAAATATTACCTGGTCCTACAATTTTATCGACCTTAGGCACACTCGCGGTGCCATATGCCAACGCAGCAACCGCTTGGGCGCCACCAATGGTAAAACAACGGGTCACACCGGCTGCTGCCGCTGCCGCTAATACCAACTGGTTCACTTCGCCATCTGGGGTTGGTACTACCATGATAATTTCTTTGACGCCGGCAACGTGGGCTGGAATCGCATTCATTAATACGCTAGACGGGTAAGCCGCTTTGCCGCCAGGTACATAAATGCCCACGCGATCCATTGCGGTGACTTGCTGACCCAGAACCGTGCCGTCTTCTTCTTGATACTGCCAAGATTCACTGCGCTGTTTGTCGTGATAACGACGCACACGCTCTGCCGCTTCAAGCAATGCTGTGCGCTGTGCTTGCGGTAAATTATCTAAGGCTTCTTGCAGTTCTGCTTGACCAATTTCTAATTGCGCCATGCTGCTAACGTCTAGGCGATCAAAGCGATTACTGAACTCAATAAGCGCTTCGTCACCACGGGTTTTAATTTGATGCAGGATATCTAACACAGTTTGCTGCACTTGATGATCCGATACCGATTCCCACGATAACAAATCATCCATGGCTTGGGTGAAGTCTGCTTGTTGGCTATCTAAAGTTCGCATTTGAAACGACATTCTGACCTCTTACACTCTTACTCACTGCACTAAATACGAATAGCGACGCCTAAAATTAACGGCGACGCTCTACTGCTTGGGCTAACTTATCAATGATCGGCTGAATCTGACGATGTTTCATTTTCATAGCCGCCTTGCCCACCACCAATCGAGAACTGATTGGCGCGATTAAGTCACGCTCTTCAAGCCCGTTGGCTTTTAAGGTATTGCCGGTATCCACGATATCAACAATTAAATCCGCCAGCCCCATGATCGGTGCTAATTCCATACCGCCATAAAGCTTAATGATATCCGCTTGCTTGCCTTGCTCAGCAAAATAACGCTTGGTCACTCCGACAAATTTTGAGGCCACTTTAATACGGCCTTCAGGCATGACAGCGCCTTTCAAAGCGGCGGTCATTAAGCGGCAAGTGGCGATATTTAAATCAAGCGGTTCATACAAACCTGTGCTGTCCGCTTCCATTAATACGTCTTTACCGGCCACACCGATATCGGCGGCACCGTATTGAACATACGTCGGCACGTCGGTAGCACGAATGACGACTAATTTAATGTGTTCGTGATTGGTATCAAAAATCAGCTTACGGCTTTTCTTAATATCTTCGGCTGGCACAATGCCCGCTTCAGCAAAAAGCGGCAGTGTGTCATCTAAAATTCGACCCTTGGATAACGCAATGGTCAATGGCTGTTGGCTCATGTTAAATCCTTGGTGCTGGGCCTAGTTTGGCACGCGGCGAATATTAGCGCCCAGTAATTGCAATTTCTCTTCGATACATTCGTAACCACGGTCGATGTGATAAATACGATCAACCACGGTTTCACCTTCTGCCATCAAGGCAGCGATCACTAAACTGGCTGATGCGCGCAGGTCGGTCGCCATCACAGGCGCGCCTTTTAATTTATCACCACCTTTTGTGATACAGGTGTTACCTTCCAAGGCCACTTGCGCGCCCATGCGTGCTAATTCTTGCACGTGCATAAAGCGATTTTCAAAAATGGTTTCGGTTACAGTGGCACTGCCATTTGCAACTATGTTCATCACCAAAAACTGCGCTTGCATATCCGTAGGGAAAGCAGGGTAAGGGGCCGTTTTAACATTCACTGCTTTTAACTCACGACCTGTCATGTCCAGACTAATCCAGTCCTCACCAATTTCTAGCTTGGCACCGGCTTCTTCTAATTTATGCAAAACAGCTTCTAGAATGTCAGCACGGGTATCTTTCAGTTTGACTTTACCGCCCGTAGCCGCCGCTGCCACTAGGTACGTACCGGTTTCGATGCGGTCTGGCATCACGTTATAGTGACCACCATGCAGACTTTCAACCCCTTCAACACGGATGACATCCGTACCGTGACCGGTGATTTTCGCCCCCATGGTAATCAAACATTCCGCTAAATCCACAACTTCAGGTTCACGAGCGGCGTTTTCAAGCAGGGTAACGCCATCGGCTAATACGGCAGCCATTAATAGGTTTTCAGTACCGGTTACGGTTACCGTATCCATGAAGATGTTGGCGCCTTTTAAGCGACCATCTGTGGTGGCTTTAACATAACCGTCTTCAACGACAATGTGAGCACCCATGGCTTCTAGGCCAGATAGGTGAATATCAACAGGACGAGAGCCAATGGCACAACCGCCCGGTAACGATACTTGTGCTTCACCAAAGCGGGCCACTAACGGGCCAAGCACCAAGATAGAGGCACGCATGGTTTTTACTAGCTCATACGGGGCCACTAGGGTTTTGATGTTATTGGCGTTTACTTCAATGGCGTAGTCTTCGCCCATGATCACATCAACACCCATGGTGCCAAGTAAGTTAATCATGGTGGTCACGTCATGCAGATGCGGCAGATTACCAATGGTAATTGGCGTATCGGCTAATAACGTGGCGGCGATAATCGGCAAGGCAGAGTTTTTCGCGCCAGAAATACGAATTTCACCCGAAACAGGGGCGCCACCTTGAATGATCAGTTTGTCCAATGCAGGCATAATACGGCTACTTTATTAAGATTGTTGTTGAGCCCATTGGGCTTGCGTATAGGTTTTGATCGTAACAGCGTGCACGCTGCCATCTGTAATTTTTTCGTTTAACGCCGCGTAGACATACTGCTGGCGTTTCACTGGGTTGAGACCCTCGAATTCATCCGTTACCACGGTTATTTCATATTTATAGCCATCACCATCAACGGACACCTGGCAATGCGCGAGCTTTTCTTCAAGCAAGGTTTGTAGGTCTTCTGGGCTCATAAGGGCTCTC
>JBNMQC010000018.1:0-29431 GCA_051277445.1 Bermanella sp.
ATTAGTAAATATGCCCGTTGCATGTGCATAGGGTGAAACGGATTCGTTGGGGCTGGTCTCGAATGTGACCTTGCTAGCCATCACTTTCTCACCTAACGAAATTGAAAATTTATTTTCATCCGCATTAACGGGTATTAATGTCGCTAAACCAATGCAGGCGATGATGAGTTGTTTCACAATTCTATCCTTGAGGGGATGATCCATTTTATGTGAGGGTTTAACCTGCCTGCGAGCTTTCTCATGTATCAATAAAACACTTAAGCTCCGGTTAGTCTCACCTCACGAAAGTGCGGATTATCTTTGATGGCTCGTATTTTATCAATATCAAATAATGCGATGGCCATCATTTCATTGGATGGCCGTAATACCATCAGTACTTCTTTACGTATATCATCCTCTTTTATTACTTTAACGTTATGAGCAATGCCTATCACTCGATCTGTGTTTTTAAGTGTGATCTCTAATTCATAATAGTGCATGCAGGCGATTTCAAAATAATCGTATTGTGCACACGAAATAAGGTCAGCCATAATTCCTCGCAGGTGAATCCATCACCTATCTATGTTAAAACTAGCTCTATCATAGTTGCTAACGATTTGAATCACCATGACCGATGTTTGCGCCGCTCCAAGTTTGATGCCTTTAGAACATGCCATCCCTCAATTGCTGGATTTCATTACGCCCCTATCTGATACCCAGAGCAACCCATTGGCACAGGCGGCCAATCGAGTATTAAGCGACGATGTGATCAGTCCACTGGATATTCCCCTGCATGACAACAGTGCCATGGACGGTTACGCATTGGTGTTACAGGGCGATACTTTATCGGCAGGCACTGAACTGGCCGTAGTGGCGAAAGTGCTAGCAGGTCACCCAGTTTCTCAAACCATACATTTAGGGGAATGTGCACGCATTATGACAGGCGGAGACATCCCCAGCGGTTGCAATGCCGTGATCATGCAAGAGCAAGTTGAGGTATTAGAGGGCGAGCGTATTCGCTTAACGGCTGATGTTACGCGGGGGCAGAATATTCGTCCCATGGGGCAAGACATTGCAAAAGGCCAAATCATATTAGCAAAAGGTAAGCGTTTAAACCCAGCCGATATTGGGGTGCTGGCTTCCATGGGGTTAGCCCATGTGAGTGTGGTTGCCAAGTTAAAGGTCGCTATTTTAAGCACCGGCGATGAATTGATCCCAGCTGGACAAGCGCTGAAGACGGGGCAGTTGTACGAGAGCAATACACCTACCTTGCACAGCGTGCTTGCTCGGTTAAATGTGGAAGTTATTAACTTTGGCATTGTGGCCGATGACGAAGCACAATTGATGGACGTGTTTTCACAAGCCGATAATCAAGCAGATGTGGTGATTACTTCTGGTGGTGTCAGTGTAGGCGAAGCGGATTACACCAAAAAAGTATTAGAGACCTTAGGGCAATTACAGTTTTGGAAATTAGCCATGAAACCAGGCAAGCCGTTTGCCTTTGGTCAGCTTAAAAATAGTTATTTCATTGGCTTACCGGGCAACCCGGTCAGTGCATTAGTGACCTTGCATCAATTAGGTGTACCCATGTTGCGAAAATTATCCGGTGAGCCGGTACAAGAGAAAAAACGCTTAGCCGCTATTACGACAGAAAACTTAAGAAAGTCGGTTGGGCGCAGTGACTTTCAGCGTGGTGTGTATAGCGTTAATGAACAGGGCCAAATAGAAGTGAAAAGTACCGGCCCGCAGGGTTCTGGGTTGCTAACCAGTATGAGCCAAGCCAATTGTTATATTGTGCTAGAGCAAGAACGAGGACATGTGAGCGCCGGTGAAACCGTTAGCATTGAATTATTCGATGGTGTCCTTGGTTATTTTTAAAGCGCTTGCTGTAACGCCACCCCTTTGATTTGCGCATAAAGGGGTTGCCACATTTTTATGTTTAAGCGCTCAAACGAATATTGAGATATTTCACTTAATAGATACTGATCCTCTATTTTTAACTGAATCAGATACTGGCCGGTTTCAGTTTGTTCAATGCGCGAGACCTTTCCCTGTAAAATATTCACAATGCTGCTGTCTGTGGCGGCACTTAACGCAAGGCTCACATCACTGGCCGCAATGCATAAGCGCAGCTGAGATGGTTTGCGATGGTTTGGGTGCATGGGCAAGCGCATGATTTGTTCACCAATTTGGCAATGATACAAACCGTCTTGGTATTGCTGGTTATTGTCGGCAATTAAAATACTGCTTTTGCCCAACCCATAAAACGGATGGCGTTCGTCTTGTAATACATCAATCAAGGAGCGAGGTGAATGAACCAGACTGACGCCACTTTGTTCATCCAACATGATCACTTGATCCGCTAGAGTCAGTACTTCGTTTACATCATGGGTGACATATAAAACTGGAAGCTGCCATTCATGGTTAAGCTGTTTAATGTAACGCATGACATCGTGTTTGCTTTGCCAGTCCAATGATGCCAAAGGCTCATCGAGTATTAACAGTTTGGGTTTGCTTAAAATGGCACGAGCAAGGGCCACGCGCTGGGCTTGGCCGCCACTTAATTGTTGCACTTGGTGATCGAGTAATTCGGTCAGTTTTAACGCCTCGATACAGTGTTGCCAATCTTGCTCGCTGGCATGAGCGCGATCAAAAGCAAAACGTAAATTTTGTTCAACATTTAAATGGGTAAATAATTGGTTGTCTTGAAACACCATGGTGACAGGGCGCAGGTGACAAGGTATGGATATTCGACGTTCGCTTTCTAACCACTGGTCTAAGTGATGATCGTCTTGCCAAGTGATAATGCCGTTTGGGTTTTCTAACCCACAAATGCTACGAAGCAGATGGCTTTTACCAATGCCGCTTTTACCAAAGATCACATGGGTGCTGGGTTGTTGCCAATCAATGCGAATATTCGCTTGTAGCACGAAATGGCCTTTTTTAAGTTCAAACCCTAACTCTAAATTCATAACATGCCTGTTTTATTGGCGCTTTTACGTGTGGCATAAATAGCGGTAAGCATCATAAACGACAAGCCTAATAAAATAGCCGAGAGCATGTGCGCATCATTGTATTGTAGGGCTTCAACTTGCTCAAAAATCTTAATCGAGATCACCTGAGTTTCCCCAGGAATATTACCGCCGATCATCAATACCACACCAAACTCACCGAGTGTATGGGCAAAACCTAACGTGGCGGCACTAATATAAGCGGGTTTGGCTAAAGGAAAGATGATGGTTCGCCATGCATCGTAAAACGAAGCGTTTAAGGTGTAGGCCACTTCTAACGGTTTTTTGCCGATTAAACTGAAGCCATTTTGTAGCGGTTGCACCACAAACGGTAAGCTATAAATGATCGAGCCGATTAATAAACCAGTAAAGCTAAACGCTAATGTGCGGTCTCCCCATAGCTGGGCGATAAAACCACCAGGGCCATCCGGGCCAAGTGCAATTAATAAATAAAAACCCAATACAGTCGGCGGTAACACTAGGGGCAGGGCAATGATTGCCTCCACTAAAAACTTGCCTTTGAATCTACTGTGAGCCAAAAACCAGGCAAGGGGGGTCGCTATGATGATTAAAATCACGGTGCTAAAAAATGCCAGTTTGAGTGTTAACAGCAAGGCGTCCATAGAGGTTCCAAAATTAAGGTAGGCGATAGCCGTGTTGTTCAATGATGCTGCGTGCCGTGGCGCTTTTTAAAAAGGTCATGAAGGCAACACTGGCTGCTTTGTTATTTAAACGCAATGCCATTTGGTTAATATCCTTGTAGCAGGTTTCATCGACGATACGCAGTTGCTGTTGATTTTTATTGAGTACTTGCGAAAGTGCCACAAATCCGCCATCCACATTCTTGCTATCGATAAACTGAAATGCTTGCGCCACATTTTGCCCAACGATCAGTTTTGATTGCCATTGAGTGTATGCCCCTAAACATTTAAGTGTTTGTTGTGCCGCGTCTCCATAGGGGGCCAGTCTCGCATTCGCCACACTTAAGCGTTTAAAGCGCTCGTCTTTAATGGCTTGTGCCAATGAGAGATCACTAGGCAATTCAAAGTTGCTATAAAACACCAAGCGACCCTTGGCATAGACGGTCAATGCGTCTAACCCTAGTTGCCGCTTCTCGTGGATGTGCTGCCATAACAATTGTGGATGGGCAATATTCGCGGCCAGAAAGACATCAAAGGGTGCGTGTTGTGAAATCTGTTGCATCAATTGGCCAGTGCTGGCACTGATGATATTGATGGTGTGAGGGGTGCTGTCTTCAAACGGGGCTTTTAGGGCTTGTAGGGTGTGTTTGAAATTGGCCGCCACTGCCACGTTGATATTTTCACCATGACTCAGCTGTGCGCTCAAGCAAATGACACAGGCCACAATAAACGTAATGAATTTACGATTGATCATCTTGGTCGGTCCACTTTTCCAATGAGGCTTCATCTTTGGCCAAGGCCTGTACCCAACGATCTCCTTGTGCAGTGGTTTCTTTTTTCCAAAACGGCGCTTGGTTTTTTAAAAAATCCATAATGAAGTGGCAGGCATTAAATGCGGCTTCACGATGATGACTGCTTACCGCCACAAACACAATTTGATCGCTAATGTGCAGTTGGCCAACGCGATGAATCACGCTGACTCGTGATAATGGCCAGCGGCCGCAGGCTTGATCAACAATGCCAGCTAAGGCTTTTTCTGTCATGGCAGGGTAGTGCTCTAAATATAACCCTGTTACATCTTGACCTTGATTCATCTCACGCACCAGGCCAGTAAAAAAAACGATGGCGCCATCTTGAGTGTTGCCTTCACGCAGGGCCGCGTATTCTTGGGCCACATCAAAGTCTTCAGTTTGCACGCGAATGTGAATGGAGGTTGTCATGATTGTTTAACCACCCGTGACCGGAGGAAAAAACGCCACTTCATCGCCGTCGTTAATGGTGTGTTGTTGATCCACCATGGTTTGGTTCACGGCGCACAGAATATTGTCAGTTTCTAAATGGGTTTGCCAAACAGGCTGTTGTGCTATTAAACGTTGTTTAAGGTCCTTCACGGTACAAGGTGCTGAGAGTTCAAGTTGCATTGATGAGGTATGTAATACTTCTTTAAGTTGGGCGAAAAATAATACGTTGATCATTGTTCACCTTCAGTGTTGGCAGTGTCTGCGACAAAATGCCCTGACTTGCCCCCTTGTTTTTCTAATACTCGCACGCCTGAAATGCTCATGGTTTTATCCACGGCTTTGCACATATCAAATAATGTCAGTGCCGCAACGGATGCTGCGGTGAGGGCTTCCATTTCTACGCCGGTTTGGCCGGCCAGTTTACACAGGGCTTCAATGCGCACCCGATTGTGCTGAGGTTGCACATCAAAACTCACTTCTACTTTGCTTAACATGAGCGGATGGCAAAGCGGAATCAGTTGGCTGGTTTGCTTAGCCCCTTGAATACCGGCGATGCGTGCCACGGCAAAGACATCCCCTTTGTGATGCTCGCCTTTGACGATCATGTCTAATGTGCTGGGGTGCATTTCAATAAAGGCTTCGGCGCGGGCAATGCGAGCGGTAATGGCTTTTTCGCTCACATCCACCATATTGGCCTCGCCGTTTTGATTGATATGGGTGAACGTCATATTAGCCTCGGCTGTCGCACTGGTCATCGCGGGTGTGTTTAAGCTGCAACACAAAATTACACGGCTTGTGGGTGCTGTTCAATTGGGTTTCGATAATTTCATCCCATGCGGTGGCGCATGCATTACCGGACCCTGGCATACAAAACACGATGGTGCCGTTGGCTAAACCGGCCACAGCTCGGCTTTGAATGGTGCTGGTGCCGATTTGGCCGTGACTGATGTGACGAAATAATTCGCCAAAGCCATCCACGGTTTTATCAAATAAAGGGATGACGGCTTCGGGTGTGCTGTCGCGCCCGGTAAACCCTGTGCCGCCTGTGACGAGCACCCCTTGGATGTGATCACTGGCGATCCATTGGGACAATACTGCGCGAATTTTGTACACATCATCCACCACAATGGCTTTATCTGCTAATTGATGGCCAGCACTTTTAAGGCGTTCAACTAATAAGTGACCACTGCTGTCAGTGGATTCATTGCGGCTGTCGGAAACGGTTAATACCGCCAGTTGTAAGGGGATGAACTCGGAGCTAAATGTTTTTGCCATGGTGATCAATGCTTATGTCTGATTAGATTTCATCATACCTTAAGCCTTCGGTGCTCAACAGGGTCGGCCGTGGCATTTAGGGAGGGATGTTGGCCAGTTTAACACTGTTGCCAGCCCATCCATTAGTGCACATTGTGCGCCATAATAAAAATGAACGGATAATTATAATGAAGTTGATCAAGTATTCGGCCCTAGTGTGCATACTGCTGTTGGCCGTTATGGCGGTGAATACCTTAACCTTTTCACCGCCAGACATTCGCTTACAGGCACCCTTAGATGTCTCATTGGTGGATGGCGCTGCGGTATCTGAACGTTTATCGCAGGGCATTCAATTTGCCACCATCAGTCACATGGATGAAACCAAAGTAGAGCGGGACGCGTTTATGGGGTTTCATCAGTTTCTAAAACAAAGCTTTCCTCGTGTACATGACAATTTATCGTTAGAAACGGTGAGTGAATTGTCTCTGCTTTACCGTTGGCCGGGCACGGATTCAACATTGAAACCCATTTTACTGATGAGTCACCAAGATGTGGTGCCCGTGGACAGTGAGACCCGTGATCGCTGGATTCATGAACCGTTTAGTGGGGCCATTGAAGACGGCATCATCTGGGGTCGCGGCGCGGTGGATATCAAGTCTGGCGTATTGGGGGCCATGGAAGCCGTCGAAGACTTACTGGCTAAGGGGTTCACCCCTAAGCGTGATATTTATTTAGCCTTTGGTCACGATGAAGAAATCGGCGGCGACAAGGGCGCTGCCAAGATCAGTGAACTATTGAAAACCCGTGGTCTGGATTTTCAATTTATTTTAGATGAAGGCGGCTCCATTGTCGGTGACGGCATTATTCCGGGCATGGATACACCGGTTGCCTTGGTGGGTATTGCTGAAAAAGGCTATGTCAGTTTAGAGCTTAAAGCAAAAGCGGTGGGCGGTCATAGCTCCATGCCACCTAAGCACACCGCGCTTGGGGTGATTGCCAAAGCCATCGTGGATATTGAAGCTCACCCTTTCCCTGCGAACATGGCCTACAGTCGTCAGCTGTTTAACACCATTGGCCCGGCCATGGGTGGTGTAGAAAAAGCCATTTTTGCCAACATGTGGTTAACCGAACCCTTGGTTGAGCACATCTTGTCAGGCTCGAAAACCACCAATGCAGCGGTGCGCACCACCACCGCAGTGACCATGGCGAAAGGCTCCAGTAAGGATAATATCTTGCCAAGTGAAGCCACCGCCGTGGTGAACTTTCGTATTATGCCAGGGGAGAGTGGTCAGAGTGTGAAAGCCTATATCGAGCAAGTAATTGATAACCCAGAGATTGAGGTTTCTATTTTGGGCGGCTTTTCTGGGGAGCCATCTTCGGTATCGAAAAGTGATAACGCCAGCTTTGCCATGCTTAAAGACGCCATCTATCGCGTGACTCAGGATGAAACGTTAATCGTCGCGCCGTATCTGGTCACGGGTGGCACGGATGCGAAGCACTACACAGGTTTAAGTGACAGCATTTATCGCTTCGCCTTTAACCGTTTTACCCCTGAAACCTTAGAGCGCATGCATGGCATCAACGAGCAAATCAATGTGGATGATTATGTGGATTTGGTGCGATTCTTTCGTGAATTAATAATGGGGGCAAACCAATAATTAGCCGGTTTTATTTGTGTGGTGGGTTATTCCCGCCACAAGGTTGATTAAAAAAGCCTCAATGTTTTTGCCTTAGTGAGTATTTACTTGTACATTGAATGTACAGTCTATGGATAGATAGGTGAACGAGATGATCGCCCAGATTGAGCAGCACATTAAACAAGGACATTACGAGCAAGCGTTGAGCTTATTACCTAAGCTAGAACAAGCCTTTGCTGACCACGCAGAAATGCGCTGGGCCATTCAGTCGTTACAACGCGATTTAGAAAGCCATAATCAAAATACACTCGATACCCTACATGGGCTAAAACAGGTATTAGTAGGCTAGTCATAACGCTCTGAACCATTTAGGGTTGTGGGTATCCAAACCCTGAATGCGACTTTTAGAGACTGCCATGAAGCCCTTACTGTTTTTACTTTCCCTGCTACTGCCCGTTTTGGCTTTAGCCGAACCTCTTCACATTGCCCAATTTGAACAAGAGTCTCTCGATGCTTGGGAGACTAAATCCTTTGTGGGTGAAACCCAGTACGAAATTACTCAGCTTGACAATCAAACAGTGCTGCATGCGTTAAGCAAGCAATCTGCCTCTGGGCTGGCAAAAGAAATTAAAATCGACTTAAAGAAAACACCGTTTTTAAATTGGTCATGGCGCATCGAAAACTATTTACCCAAGATGGATGAAACCAGCAAAGCCGGTGATGACTATGCTGCCCGTTTGTATATTGTGAAAAGTGGCGGTTTCTTTATTTGGAACACCAAGGCGTTAAATTATGTGTGGTCCAGTAATCAGCCACAAGGCACCATTTGGGATAACGCCTATGCAGGCAGTAATGCACGTATGTTGGCGCTGCGTTCTCAACAAGATGCATTGAATGTATGGGTGAGTGAAAAGCGCAACGTCTATGAAGACATGATCGCACTGTATGGTGATAAAGGCTCAGAGCAAGCCAATGAAGACGCGTACCGTTACATTGATGCCGTGGCTATCATGAGCGACACAGACGATAGTAAGGCAACGGCCAGTGCTTATTACGGTAATATTTATTTTACTGACAAGTAATCACGCAAAATAAAAGGTCGCAGCATGAGAACGGATATTACCGCCAAGCAAATCATGACCAATGACGTATTAATGGCCTACGAAGGATGGTCCATTAAGCGTCTCACTGAATTTTTAGTGAAACATAAAATCAGCGGTGCCCCAGTGATTGCCAGCGACCATAGCTTGGTGGGGGTGGTGACTATGAGCGATATTCTTACCTTTGAAAATAAAAGCCTGAAAGAGAAAGGAATGTTGTTACAAGAGGTCTATGCCGAGTTTGTGGGCCAGCAATATGATGACGAAACGCTAAAAGCTATGATGCATAAAGCCGATGAAAACTGCACTGTGAATCAGATTATGAGTCAAGCCGTTGTGCAAATTGATGGGCAAGCTAGTTTACAAGAAGTGGCTTATGTTATGTTGCAGCAGGGCATAAGACGAATTTTTGTCAGTGAACATGGCATTATTAAAGGTGTCATCAGTATGCAAAATATTTTAACCGCGATTGCAACGTGAGCTGTCTATTGCCACTTAAATTGATTCAAATTCTGATTGATGGTGTCAGTGACATCATTGAGTAAGCCGTCAATCTCTTGCAAGTGCGCAATTACCTTTCTTTGTTCTTGGCTTTGCGCCATGAGCGCTTCAAAACGCATACTTAACTGAGCAAACTGACCACGGTCGGTTTGGTTATCTGTCTGCGCCTGTTTCATCATGGCTTCTAGTTCATCAAAAATTTCACTGACGTTATCAGCCAAACTTTCACTGCTGTGAATCAGCTCACTGGCTTGGACCATGGATTCGACGGAGTTCTTTGAGTCTTTATTGAGTTGGTCGATCACGGCTTTTATTTCTAGGGTGCTGTTTTGAGTTCGACTAGCAAGGGTGCGCACTTCGTCAGCCACCACCGCAAATCCTCGTCCTTGGTCACCTGCGCGGGCAGCTTCTATGGCCGCATTAAGCGCCAGCAAGTTAGTTTGGTCGGCAATACTGGCAATGGTATCGAGCGCACTGATGATATTACTGCTGCTTTTCGCTACATTATTGACTTGTTCGCTTGCATGATTAAGCACGCTACCCAGTTGTTGAGCTTGATTTTGGTTGTCTTCAAGCATCTTGTGGCTACGTTGACTGATTTGTTCAAAGGTTTGCAAGGATGTATCCGTGCTTTTCTCTGAAGGCGTTTGTTTAGAGGAAGTTGGTTTAATGTCTGATTTTAATAACTGATCAAAGGCATCCTGTTGCTGCTCGATCTGCTGTTGTAATTGCTGGCTTTGAAGGAGCTGTTGGCTAATATCCTGCTGATAATTTTGTAAGCTCATGGCACTTTGTTGCATGGTTCGCATGGGCGTTTCAATCGATGTTAATAGCTGCCTTAGTTGTGTGGGATTGATTGTTTTTTCGGTTTTAGCTTGCTCATCATCGGCGTTCGCTTCATTCAATAGCGCGCTAAAGTCCAAGTGATTTATTTTTTTAAGCCAAGCGTCTTGTTGTTGAGATGGCTGTGGGATGGATGTTTGACTGCGTTGTATTAACCAAAACCCCAGTGCAAGGCTGATGAACACCGAGAGCAAGATTAATCCGCAAAGTAATAGAATGTCATCTTGATGTGAGGCAAATAGTGCATCCGGTTGTGACAGGTTGAGTTTCAATGCTGGGTCGTTAAGAAACTGACTTTGGTTGAGTAACAACTCACTGAATAACAACCAATTTAAACCAAAGAGCTTAATGGGTTGATACGCCATGTAGTGATTTTCATTATCACTGGTTTGGCTGATGTTAAACGCATCGCTGGGTTGGCTATCTAACCACTGCTTAAATTGAGTTTGTTTATTGCTATCCAGTGGCGAGCTGCTTACCCAATAGGTTTGTTTTTCATTACTCATATAAATATGCGCTTTCTCAAACCCTTGAACTTGCAGCAAGGGAGAAAAAGCCGTGGCCGGCAGGCGAAAAATCAAAATTGCTTCAACGGTATTACGCGCAGGGTCTTGGCTCACAATAGGCGTACTCATGAAGGCGCTTAACGTATTGTTGGCTGGGCGGTATTCGCTGAATTCACTAAATAAACTTTGCCCCGGTGAGAGTTTCAGTGCGTGCTTGTAGCTGATGGCCAAAGGTGAGCTGGCGGCGTTTTCTTGCCAGAGGTTATTGGCAAAGTCGTTATGCTTGCTCACGCTATAGATGACATCACCACTGGTGGCATCCACTATGTATAGGTCTTCAAACGCAAACTGTTCTATGTAATGACGATAAATGGGGTGATACAAACTGTGTACACGGCTGTAGCTGGTATCCACCTCGGTTTCGTTTAAATCCTGCTTATTGGCTTGTGGGTTATTCAATACAAAATCGTACTGCACAGCCTGACCAATTTCATTGAGGTGGGCACGACTGGGCGCTTGTCGCTCGTAATATTGTGCAAGGGCTTCACCGGGGTCATTAATAAAGGGTTCGCGCTCGGCTAAATAGCTGCGGTAAGTAATGCGGAACGCCTGTGATGCCACTTGGCTCATGGTGGAGTTAGCCAGTGTAATCAGTTGTTTATTGAGCTGTGTTAAATACGCCTGAATAGATTGCTGTTTTTGCGCCATGAGTTGTTCAAGGCGAGAAATGATCAGCTCATCAAACTGTTTAGAGTACTGTTTTGCCACTTGCTGTTGGTTGTCTTCAACCGCTGCGATTTGCTGCGTATTCTGCTGCTGATTCAGGCGGCCGTAACCCCATGAGGCAATCAGCACAAACAACAGGCACAGCAATACCATTGGCCAGATGAGAACATGGCGAACCTGCTGCTTATTCAATGACATTAATGCATTCATGAAAATATCCCTATCTCTTTAAGTTATAGGCCAAATCCATTATTCCTAAAGGGAGGATTGGAAAGGCTGCGCCAAAATCAAATAATAAAGTGATAAAACTGAGCGACAGTTAACGAAACCTTTGGCACTTGGCATGATTAGGTCATTTGTTTGGCAGTTGTGCCCATGGTGTTTATGACATGGCTTGTGCATAGTCAGAGTATTCGTAAGTGTGAGTAAGAGGCAGTCATGGCAAAGTCAGAAAATCTAAGTTGGGGTATTCATGTATTGGATACCGCATTTAACCGTCCACAAATGGCGGCGTGTTATGTAATGGAGCATGAAGGTGAGTTGGCCATCATTGAAACCGGAACCAAGGATACGGTGCCGCTGATCTTTGATTTTTTAGATCGCCAAGGCTTAAGTAAAAGCGCCATCAAATATGTCATGCCTACCCATGTGCATTTAGACCATGCTGGCGGTGCGGGTCTTTTGATGCAGGCTTTGCCCCATGCGCAATTGGTGGTTCACCCTCAGGGAGCCAGACACATGATTGACCCAAGCAAGCTGCAAGCGGGGGCCACGGCGGTGTATGGCAAAACCATTTTTGAGAAAACCTATGGGGATTTATTACCTATTGATCCTGCACAGATCGTGGTGATTGAAGATGGCCAAACCCTTTCATTAGGTGGCCGCACTCTGACTTTCTTAGACACGCCTGGGCATGCTCGTCACCATTACTGTATTTATGATGCATTAAGCGAAGGCTTTTTCACTGGTGATACCTTTGGTTTGGCTTACCAAGAACTGACCACTGATAAAGGCCCGTTTATTTTCCCCACCACCACGCCGGTGCAATTTGACCCAGATGCTCTCAAGGCGTCTATTACTCGTCTGTTAAGCTACGAGCCAAAACGTATGTTTTTAACCCACTATGGCATGGTTGAACAGCCGCAAGGCTTAGGTGAACGCTTAATTCATTTAGTCGATGAGTTCGTGGCAATTGCACTGAACGTGAAGCAAAAAGTCCCCCAAGCGCAGTGGCTAGAAGCGTTAAACAAGGATTTACTCACGTTATTGCTGGCGGATCTTGAGCAACACGGTACTGAATTGAGCCCTAAGGAATACGCACAGGTTATTGCCGGCGATGTGTTGCTTAATGCACAAGGCTTAAATGTTTGGCTGAGTCGTTAAACTTTTTATTAGGTTTTGACTGGGTGTTACACAAAGTCAAATCCGTGGCGGCCCAAGTTAAGCTTAGGTCATAAAAAGCCCGTACAGTGCCGCGCACTTTAATGATAAAAAGGCGCGGTACATGAGCCAATCTCCTTCCGAATCGACCCCAATGAATACCCTAGATGTGATCGAAGATATGCCCGTTCAGGCCCTGCTTGATCACTTTGCGGCGCAAGGGGTTGAAATTAAGTTGCCGATTGATGAGTTGGGGATTATTCAACACATCCGTCACCTTGATGTGAACGGTGGTAAAAATGGCAAAGGGGAAGTGATTACCGAGATGGCCATTGACGAAAATGCTTGGTTTTTTCGCTGCCACTTCCCTGGTGACCCTATTATGCCCGGTTGTCTCGGGATTGAAGGGATGTGGCAAAGCATCGGTGCTATTTTAGCGGCCAAGGGGCACCATGGTAAATTACGGGCGCTTGGCATTGGTGGTGTGAAATTTTTTGGTGAAGTGCGCCCCCATGCCAAAACCGTTACGTTTAAAATCAGTATTGATCGCAGTTTGAAAAACAAGCAAATGGTCATTGCCGTGGCGTCTGGCAGTGTTGAGGTGGATGGTGAAGAAATTTACCGTGCTGAAAAATTAAAAGTGGGCGTGTTGTTCGACTAACTTTTGTTGCCGGTTTGAGCTTTGAGATTGGTCCATGTGATGGATTTTGTATTGGCCCATTCTCAGGTAAACTCACGTTTTTTATATTATGAGTAAGCCAGTATGCCTCCATTATTTTTTATCGCCGTTGCCTGTGTCGTATTCTTTTTCACTTGGCGTCATTATAAAAATAAGCGTGCTGCGGCAGGTGCCATTGCACAAGGGGAGGCTTTTTTAGCCAATAACGCAAAGCAAGCGGGTGTGAATACCACGTCGTCGGGTTTGCAGTATCAGGTGATAGAAGCAGGCAGTGGTGATGAACATCCAAAAGCCAATAGCACGGTGACGGTGCATTATCACGGCACCTTATTGGATGGCACTGTGTTTGATAGCTCAGTGAATCGTGGCCAAACCATTAGTTTTCCTTTGAACCAGGTGATCCCAGGTTGGACCGAAGGCGTGCAATTAATGGTGGTGGGGGAGAAGACGCGATTTTTCATTCCAAGCCGCCTTGCCTATGGTAACCGCAGCGCTGGTGCCATTAAGCCCGGTTCAACCTTGATCTTTGACGTTGAGCTGTTTGAGATTCAATAGTCTCAACCCAGAAAATATAGAAAATATAGAAAATATAGAAAATATAAAGCCATGGCCGCGCAAGTGACCATGGCTTTTTGAATGATGCTAATTGTTAATTTAGCCAATCTCGAGCGGTGTCGTTAATGGCGATCAGGGCAGGGTGAGTCAGTTGGCGCTCAGCGGTGATGGCAAAAAACGCTTCACGTATCTCGTCAGTTCTCCCCAAAATTTCAACCTTGTACTGGCTAGCCACCTCATAAGCAATGGCCGTGGGCACCACAAATACCCCTACACCTGCTTGGCCGAATGCTTTCATCAATGCGCTGTCATCAAATTCGCCAACGATGCTGGGCAGAATGTGCTGTCGGTCTAGCCACTGAAGAAGTTGGGGCTGCACTAAAGACAAATCACTGGGCATTAAAAACGGAGCCCCAGCCAAGTTGGCAGGGAAGTCGGCGGGTAGAGTGTCAGCCAGTTTAGCCGCCGCCATGAACGTGATGCCACATTCGCCCAGGGCGTGGTTGAAGCCTTTCACCCCTAAGCGGTGAGGAATGGGACCATCAGCAATGACGATGTCCAACTTGTGCAGGGCCAACTCCCCTAACAGTGCCTCTAGGCTGTTTTCTTTACAAACGAAACGGATTGGCTCTTCAAGATTCAAAGCCGGTTCCAGCAAACGATACGCGATGGATTTTGGCACCACGTCCGCCACACCCACCCTAAGAACCTGAGCACGGCCTTTTGCGGTATTTTTCACCGTCTCTTCTAGCTCATAGCCTAAAGAGAAAATGTCATCGGCGTAGCTGAGCACCATGCGCCCAGTGTCCGTGATCTCTAGGTTGCGCCCGACTTTTTCAAACAAAGGCTTACCGAGTTGCTCTTCGAGCAGACGGATCTGCCCACTGATTGTTTGCGGTGTGATGTGCAAGTTTTCACTGGCGCGCATGATGCCGCCTTGCTTCGCCACCACCCAAAAATAGTGTAAATGCTTGAAATTAATCATGTTTTAATACTTCGTAAAAAACTTAGTGTTTAAATCAATAATACGAATATATCTTATATTTTTCGCGGCATAGGATAAAGCTCCCAACTCAATTTATTCCCTTGGGATGAAGGAGAGCAAGATGAAGATACAAGTGAATGCACGTCATTTGGCCATGACTAAAGAGCTGAAAAAGTATGTTAAGCGTCGTCTGAAATTTGCGCTGGGTTCACGTTTCGATCAGGTACAGCGTGTTGAAGTGACCTTGTCGGACATTAACGGCCCTAAAGGAGGGGAAGATAAGCGTTGCCAAATGTTATTAAAGATTAAAGGCCAAACCGATGTGGTGATTGAAGACATTCAGTCCCATGTATATGCCGCCATTGACCGCGCCGCGAATCGAGCCAGTCAAACCGTGACCAAGCGTCTGGATCGTTTACGTCACAAAGCGAAGCGTATAAAAAGCGCCATACAGGATTATAAACAGGACAGACGAGACCGTTATTTAGAAGAAGATTTTGATGAGTATGCCTTTGCATTAGGAGGCCAATAATGAATACACCCTTACTCAATGAGTCGTCGCGTACGATGCAATATCAGGTAGAAAAAAATAAGGTGTTGAAGAACACCTATTTATTGCTATCCATGACGCTACTATTCAGTGGCGCCATGGCGGCAGTGTCTATGTCGTTGAACCTACCGCATCCGGGATTGCTGATCACACTTGTGGGATTTTTTGGATTGCTGTTTGCAATTTCAAAGTTTCAAAATAGCACACTGGGTATTGTACTGGTGTTCGCCCTAACAGGGTTCATGGGCGTCACGCTTGGCCCCATTTTGAATGCCTATTTAAGTTTGCCAGGCGGCAGCTCTATTATTATGAACGCCATGGGCGCAACCGGCGCAATCTTTTTAGGTTTGTCGGCGTATGTGGTGACCACCAAAAAAGACTTTAGCTTTATGGGCGGCTTTTTGGCGGTGGGTATCGTGGTGGGTTTCTTGGTAGGCCTTGGCGCGTACTTTTTTGAAATGCCGGGTTTATCACTGGCGGTTTCGGCCATGTTTGTATTGCTGATGTCAGGGCTTATCTTGTATGAAACCAGCAACATTGTGAACAATGGTGAGACCAATTATGTGATGGCCACGACCACACTGTTTATTTCTATTTTTAATTTATTTACCAGCTTACTGCACCTTTTAGGCTTTATGAACCAAGAATAATCCGCACAGCGGTAGGCTTGAATTTAAAGCTGAAATGGGAGAGTCAAAATGAATATACAGAACGTATTAAACCAGTTTTTAGGTGCATCGGATGCATCGCCGTCCACCCAAGGCTCAGGCGCATCCAGCTTGGGCGCAATGGCCAGTCGCTTAACCAATAAAATGGGAGGCATGGGCACGGGTGCGGCTATCGGCGGTATTGCGGCATTATTGGTGAGCAGTAAAAAAGCCCGCAGTTTTGCCGGTTCCGCCGCCAAAGTGGGTGGCGCGGCATTGGTTGGCGGGTTGGCATTCAAGGCCTTTAAAAACTGGCAGGCTTCGAAAGCCCAGCAGCCGGCGTCAGGTGTTGATGGCCAAACATTGCCAAAAACGGCGGCGGCTTTTGAGAACGAGTTGCAATCTGACTCTGGATTCCAGCTCACCTTGGTAAAAGCCATGATCGCCGCTGCGAAAGCCGATGGTCACATTGATGAGGTTGAACAAACGCGTATTTTTGATGCGGTGGAAGAAATGCCATCCTCCAGTGACTTTAAATTTATGATGATGGATTTATTGCGTTATCCATCTTCGGTGCAAGAACTCGCGAGCGAGGTGAATAGTCTTGAGCAAAAAACCGAATTGTATTTGATTTCGTGTTTTGCAATCGATGTCGATAACGATGCAGAAAGTCGTTATTTGGGTGAGTTAGCCAATGCATTGGGGTTACCCAATTCGTTAGCATTTGAATTACAACAGCAAGCTAATCAAGCCGCGCTTGAGGCTGCTTAACGAGAACGTTAAATAGAATAAAAGAGGAGTATGCCTATCGATTAAATATGATGACAAACGTTAGTAGGCCAAAAAATCATGGGGTATCGTCTCTACCCCATAAAAAAACGCGAACGTCTTAGACGTTCGCGTTTTTTATTTACAAAGAGACTGGGCTTAGAAGGCAACCGCAAATGTCACTTCGTATTGTTCCATTTCAATTTCAATGTTTTGTTGTGAATAAAGAGGATTCGCCCCTTGTACCGATTTAGACGGTGAATACACAAAGCTTACGGCATAGTTGGTTGTGCCATCTAGGCTGAACTCATAACCGGCCGTGTAATGCCATTCTTGAACACCCGGTGCCAGAATATTAAATAACACTTCGCTTTCATCAATCGGTTGCTCGCCGTAGCTTACACCGGCACGAAACGTATTATTGTCTTTGCCTTTTACCGCGACGCCCAGTTTGACGATTTCCATATCGTTCCAACCAAAGCCTGCACCATTGTCGCTGCCCAAAGGCGCAGACATAATGTTAGGCATAAGCGGGTTGGCAACAGAGGCAATATCAGAATACTGAATCACTTGATAATCCAGTGCCACCGTTAGGTTAGCATCGTCGTAAGCCACACCTAGGTTATAGGTTGATGGCACATCAAAATCACCGCCTTGTGCAAACAGACCGGCGTAGTCATCAAATTCAGCAAAATTAATTTCTGTTTGATAGCTGGCACCCAATGCAATGTTGGCATTCACTTGGTGTGCAATACCGAAGCGTGCGCCGTAACCGAATACAGTATCGTGACCGTTATTAGTGAGGTTATCGCTATCATTAGACATAGGAGAAAAGTTGGCAAGCCCCTTGGCTTCAAAGCTTTGCACGCCGATGATCGGCGCCACACCTACTTGTGTAGATGGCGTTAGACGATAAGCAAAAGCGGTGTTAATAAATAACTGGCTTAGGTCGACACCCGTATCACCGGCACCAAATACTGGACTGTTGTAATCGGTATTCATACCACCGTTACCGTAAACGCTGACATTGAATGCAAGGTCTGCGTTGATGTCTTGCTGGTAGGCAAAAGACGGCACTAAGAAATACTCGCTATCAGATTCGGTCGAACCCAATGCAAGAGGAAATTGACGTGCTTGTGCGCCGCTTTGGTCTGCTCCGGTAACAGTAAACTCACGTTGTGGATAAAACACACTCACAGCCAAGGTCATGTCATCTTTCACTGAAAACAAGGTAGCTGGATTAACCGCACCCGCTAAACCATCTTGAGCGATGGCGGTACCGGTGCCGCCCATGGCGATGCTGTTCTGGCCATAACCTAAGCGGAAATAACCGTTGGTGGCTTGTGCGCTGATGGTGACGCTTAATAAGGAAAGTGCAAAAACGGATTTAAACTTCATGGGATGCCCTTAATTCTAGTTGGGCGCATTATCCTGAATATAGATTAGTCGATCCAATACTATAGTATTAGTTTCATATAACTAATGTGAATATCAATGGTGTGAGTGCTTGAAACGTATTGGCTTACTGCTCACTGTTTTGAGTGAGCTCGGACCAAGCTTGATGGTGACTGAGGTAGATGTTGCCGGTGAGCTCTTCTATGAACTGGCTGCGTTTGAGCTTATCCATAACTGGGCCCTTAACCTCAGACAGGTGAAACTGTATTCCCGCTTCTTTGAGGTAGTGATTGCTCATTAATAAACTTTCGATGGCGCTGGAGTCGATGTCATTGATGGCGGAGCATGTGAGTATCAAGTGCTTGGCAGAAGGTGAGCCAGCTACCAGTTCATTAATTTTATCGGTTAAGAATCGAGCGTTAGCAAAGTACAAGCTGGCATCAATGCGCATGGAAATCACCTTGTCATGGGTGATCACATCATGGCGCTCTACATTTCGGAAATGCTCGGTATTGGGTATCTGACCTAAAATAGCCACATGAGGAAAGCTCGAACGATACAAATGCAGGGTGATAGACACCATCATACCGGCAATTAATCCCCATTCGAGCCCCTGGGTTAAGGTCAGCACGAAGGTAATTAACAAAGCAGAAAAGTCTCTACTGCTGTAGCGATACGTCCGTTTTATTGCTGCGGTATCAAACAGGGAAACCACCGCCAATAAGATCATGGCCGCAAGGGTGACCTTGGGGAGATAAAACAAATAGGGGGTTAAAAACAAGCAGCTGAGCAAAATACTGATGGCTGTGAGCCCACTGGCTGCAGGGGTTTTAGCCCCGGCATTAAAACTGACGGCAGAGCGAGACAAACTAGCCGAAACCGGAAAAGCAGCGCTAAAGCCTGCTGAGACATTGGCGATTCCAAGGGCCATGGCCTCTTTATTAGGATTAATCCGTTGGCGCTGTTTGGCGGCAAACGTCTGCGCAGCCGAGAGGGAACTGATAAACCCAATAATGCTAATTAAAACCGCCGAATGTAACAGCTCGTGCCAATCCAATTGGCTTAAATTGAGGGCTTGCCAGTTGGGTAAATGAAAATGGGGCAGGCCACTTGGGATGTCGCCAATGATTTGCACGCCATGGTTGTGTAGGTCCCAAAATAAAACGGCAACAATGGATAGCACAATGGCCAGTACCGGTGTGGCTTTGCTCAGGCTGGTGCTGAGGAGTGCCTTACCTGTGAGTTTGAAAATCACTCGCTGCAGTAGTTTGGGGACAAAATACAAAAAAGCCATTAATAGGATGCTTAATACTAACGTGATGAGGTTGATTTCATCGTGTCTTATCCACACTTGTTGCAGTATTTGAAAGATGGTTTCGCCTTTCATTTCAATCCCCAGCACGCTACCAAGCTGACTCGATCCAATGATAATGGCTGAGGCACAAATGAACCCTGTCACTACAGGGAAGCTAATAAAGTTAGTTAAAAAGCCCAAACGAAACACACCAAAGGCAAACAAGCACACTCCCGATAATAAAGCCAAGGTGCTGGCGGCTATGATCATTTGCTCGGCACTGTAATGATAGTGCGAAAATGCGCTGGCCAATGCGGTGGCGGTCATGATGGAGGTGATCGCGAATGGACCAACCGATAACGGACCGCTTGAACCAAAAAATGCATAGGCCAATAGTGGCAACAAGCTTGCGTATAAACCGGTTTGCGGTGGCAGACCTGCCAACATGGCATAGGCTAACGACTGAGGAATCAGCATCATACTGACCACTAACGCAGCAACAGCATCATCAGTAAAGGTTAATCGGTTATAGGATCTTGCCCAGCTAAGAAAAGGGAGGAAAAGATCAATCTTGCTTGGCTTCATAGCGACGGGTGTAAATATCTGGTGTTTTTTGAAGTATAGCAGCCCACTGCTTGCTAAACGTATTGGAATAATAAGTAATGTATATGGAATAACCCCTATATGGTTGCGTCACTAACACAGCGTTATAAAACCACTTAAGAGTCTTGGGTGAGTACCAGAGTGGTTAACATTAATTGGTTAAAGATGACGGCTGAAAGGCGTTGGCTGATAAGAAGGGGGCGAGGCGGCAGAAGATGACAGGGAAGGCATGATCACTTCCACAGACGTGGAAGTGATCCGTCAGCTAAGCTTAACTGGCTTTAGCTAGGCTTGGTTCTAATTCAATACGCGTGTGGCCGTCGGCAATATTTTGCAAATACGCAATGATATCCTTTGATTCGTACATCCACTGGCTTGAACCATCCAGATGCGTGATTTTTAAACAAGGCACTTTTAATTTGCCGCCTTGGTTTTCTAATTCGTAGGCGTACTCTTCATTGCGTTTTGCATCGCGTAGTTCAATGTTTAAATGGTTACGTTTCATAGCCCATCGAACTTTTACGCAAAACGGGCAAGCGGCGTATTGATATAAGGCCAATTGCTGACACTGTTCATCTAAATCCGCTTGTTTCTCTTGACTGCGCTTAGTGCCCTTAGGGCGATAACAAAAATCAGCCAGTAAAATGATTTGTGCTAATACAAAGCGTACGCTCATCCAAAAATATTTCATATCAAGCCTTAATATTTAAATTAAATGGTATGTGAGGAAACGCGATCTTATGAATCGCGTTTAGGCTTAAACGGTGCGCTGCCATCACCAAAACGTGGTGAAGCGGGTTTTTTCGCAGCCGGTTTTTTTGCCCCAGTTTTCTGTGAGCTAGGTTTCTTACCTGCTTTTTTCGCCGCGGGTTTTTTGCTGTCTTTTTTCTTAGACGGCTTTTTCCCCACAGGTTTGCCATTGGATTTCATATTTTTAGGGCCTTTGTATTTACCCTCTAATCCTTTGGCTTTTTTAGGTGTCATCTCAATGCGCAGGTAGCGCTCAATGGCACACTTTAAATTCCACTCAGTGTGATCAACTAACGAGACAGCTAAACCTTGCTCGCCAGCACGGCCGGTACGACCAATGCGATGCACATAATCGTCACCGCTGCGTGGCATATCAAAGTTGATGACCAAGTCGATCTGCTTAACATCCAAGCCACGAGCCGCCACATCGGTGGCCACTAACACATCAAAGCTGCCTTGCTTCATGCGTGTCATGACGTGATTACGCTCGTCTTGTGTCATGTCGCCTTGTAAAACGGCGGCATTAATATTGTGGTATTCAAGAAAATGGTAAAGGCTTTCAGCTTTAATTTTTGTGTTGACGAATATAATCGCTTGGCGAAAGTCTTTGTTGGATAACAACCACGTGAGCAAGCGTTGCTTGTGCTTGTCATCGTCACCGAGCATGACTTCTTGAGCGATGTTTTCGTGCTCACCTTTGAAGTTATCCACTAGGATGTTTTTGGGCTCATTTAAGACGGTTTGAATAATGTCGTGCATGCCGCGCTGTTTAAGGGTGGCAGAAAACAGCATGGTTTGACGTTGCGGGCGTTTACATTGGCTCGCAATGTTGAGCACGTCTTCTGAGAAACCCATGTCAAGCATGCGATCCGCTTCATCCAGTACCAGTACTTCAACATCTTCTAAAAGGTTTTCGCTTTTGCCCATGTGCTCAAGCAGACGCCCAGGGGTTGCAATGATGATTTCAGGATTTTTGCGGAATAACGCCGCTTGAAATTTGAATTCTTGACCACCGGTAATCGATGCTGCTTGAATCTTGCTGAATTTAGCCAGCGCTTCCGTTTGTTTGAGTAATTGGCGCGCCAGTTCTCGGGTAGGCACAAGCACCAAGGCGCGGGTTTTAGAGTTCGGCGCAGGCTTGGTCATTAATTGATTGAGGATTGGCAATAAGAATGCGGCACTCTTACCACTGCCGGTTTGCGCACAGACCATTAGGTCTTTGTGCTGCAATGCATCAGGAATGGCCTGAAGTTGAACAGGGGTCGGGGTTTTGAAGTTTAGGGCTTCAATGGCTTTTAACAACGGGGGTTGCAGATCAAACGATGTAAACAAGGTCAAATACCAGTATAAATTTTGCGCGAATTCTACCAGAAAACCACAAAAGTGGTGAGCATATCTAACATTGAAGGCTAAATAGTCGTCGCTTTTGGTGATTGTCTAACAAGGCCATCTAAATAAGGGCTATTTTACAGGCGCACTACTGCGCTTGCCCTATGCTTTATGCAACAGCTCGTTCGATAGGACGCTATAGCCAGCTGGACGCCATGAGGTTTTAATATGGCAAGTTTCATTTCAATGTTGAGGAGTCACCATGATTAATGCATTTGCAGCCAAACAAGCAAAAGGGCCGCTAGAGCCGTTTCAATATGAACCTGGTGAGCTAGGTGGGCAAGAAGTTGAGATTGATGTGCATTATTGCGGCGTATGCCACAGTGATGTGAGCATGCTGGATAACGAATGGGGGTTTAGCCAGTATCCATTGGTAGCCGGTCACGAAGTGGCGGGTGTGGTGAGTCAGGTTGGCAGTCAGGTCACACACCTGAAAGCCGGTGATCGTGTGGGGTTAGGTTGGCACAGTGCATATTGTAATCACTGCGAAAGCTGCATGACAGGCGATCACAATCTATGCGGCACCTCAAGTCCGACCATTATTGGTCGCCACGGCGGCTTTGCCGACAAAGTGCGTGCGCAGAGTACCGCGGTTGTAAAACTGCCCGATCAACTGGATATGAGTTACGCAGGCCCACTTTTTTGTGGTGGTGTGACGGTTTATAACCCTATGGTTCAGTTTGATCTTAAGCCGACTGCTCGTGTGGCGGTGATTGGGATTGGTGGCTTGGGCCACATGGCGTTGCAGTTCCTTAATGCATGGGGCTGTGAAGTAACGGCGTTCACTTCTAACCCGGATAAAGAAAAAGAGGCATTAGAGCTGGGTGCCCATAAAACCCTAAACTCGAAAGATGCCGCTCAGCTAGAAGCCGCCGCTGGCAGCTTTGACATGATTATCTCCACGGTTAACGTGTCCCTTAACTGGGATGCCTACATGGGTACCTTGCGTGCAAAAGGCCGCTTGCACTTTGTGGGTGCGGTACTTGAGCCATTAAGCTTAAGTGTTTTCCCTATGATGTTGGCGCAGCGCAGTGTTTCAGCAAGCCCTGTTGGTAGTCCTGCGGTGATTGCACAGATGCTAGAGTTTGCTGTGCGTCATGGCATTCAACCACAAATTGAATTGTTCGATAAAGAGAACATCAATGATGCCCTTGACCATGTGCGTGAAGGTAAGGCCCGTTACCGCGCGGTGGTAAAATTTAAATAATCCAATCGGGTTATTTAAATTCACTTTCTCTGACACTCAGCTAGCGCAAGCTAGCTGTTTGTGCTGGTGAAAGCAGTTGTTTTCTCGTCTTGTCAATCCTTCTTGTTATTTCATTGCGCCATTTCTTGCTTTGTACTGATGCCTTTTTTATTCATGATGGATGATGCGTGTTCAGTAGAGGTAGATGCTTTTTAGTTTGGGTGTATGCTATAAGTCACTAAGAGCCTGTGTGCGTTTATTTTTTATGGATAGCTGATAGTCATATGGCAGATACCAATACCTTTTTAATCATTGCGGGCATTTTGTTGTTAACCGGTATTATTGCCGGCTCATTAACGGCACGCATTGGTTTTCCTTTTTTACTGTTATTTTTAGCCGTTGGGATGCTTGCCGGTGAAGACGGTGTGGGCGGCATTTTATTTGATGATTTTGAATTGGCTTTTTTGGTGGGTAGCGCATCATTAGCGGTCATCTTGCTTGATGGTGGTATGCGCACCAAGGTCAGCACCTTTCGTTCCGCGTTATGGCCTTCGACGACATTAGCCACGATGGGGGTGGTGCTCACCGCAGGGAGCGTGGGACTGTTTGCAGCCTGGTTGTTGGATGTTCCATGGCAGTTAGGTTTATTGCTGGGTGCCATTGTGGGTTCAACGGATGCGGCGGCTGTATTTAATGTGCTGCGCAACAGCGGCATTAAATTAAATGAACGGGTAGGCGGCACCTTAGAAATCGAATCCGGGGCGAACGACCCTATGGCGATTCTATTAGTGATTGTGCTGGTTCAACTGAGTGTGGACGCAACCCATGTCGCGTCCTTTCATGAATTTTTATTATTGTTTTTACAGCAGTTTGGCTTAGGTGCCCTAGGCGGTCTGATTGGTGGGTATTTACTGTCAAACTTATTGAGCCGGATGACGTTAAGCAGTGGTTTATTTGCACTACTGATTTTAGCGTTTGGCATGGTGGTCTTTTCTGGTACCAATTTATTAGGCGGCAGTGGCTTTCTTGCTATTTATTTATTGGGCTTAAAAGTCGGTAACGCCAATACTAAACCGTCTGAGTCGGTTTCCCAGGTGATGGATGGCCTTGCGTGGTTAGCGCAAGCGGGCATGTTCTTAATTCTTGGGTTATTAGTCACTCCGTCTCATGTAATGGATAATTTATTGTTGTCCATTACCATTGCTTGTTTCTTAATTTTTTTAGCCAGACCGTTAGCGGTGTTGATTTGTTTATTGCCTTTTCGTTTTCGTTGGAAAGAACGGTTTTTCATTAGCTGGGTGGGTTTAAGAGGCGCGGTGCCCATCGTGCTTGCTTTGTACCCTGTTATGGCCGGCATCGACGGTGCTCGCGAGATATTTAATGTGACCTTTGTGATTGTCTTGGTCTCACTGCTTGTGCAAGGGGCAACGGTTGCGCCTATGGCGCGCTGGCTTAAAGTGATTATTCCACACGTGCCTGCGCCTCGGCACAGTTACTCTTTAATAAACCGCTCAGATCATTCATTACAAGTGGCTGAATTTGTGGTCGAAGAGGGTTCACCTGTTCATGCGGCTAATTTTAATCCGATTCAAAGCTGGCACAGCTATCCAAAATGGGTAGCGCAGGTGCGCGATAACCAATGGCTACCAGTTGAACGTAATACAAAGATCGAAGTGGGGGATCATATTTGGTTGTTGATGCGCACCGATGACATGGATGACGCGGCGTTATCGTTTACCCGTCAAGATCAGCAAAGTCAGCTGGCCATGAGTAATTTCTTTGGTGAATTCATCATTAACCCGGATGCGGCGATCAGTGATTTGGCTTTAGCATATGGCGTTAGTTTAGAAGAAACGGGTACGGTTGAAACCTTACTTAAAATTCGTTTAGGCAAGCATCCTGTCGTGGGGGACCGTATTAAAGTGGGGCCATTACGATTAACCATTCGCCGAATGGAAGGGGATCACATTGTGTTGATTGGCTTGAAAGTCAACATCAAGTGACGGTTATTTCAATCTGACGCTCTGTTTCACCCTATTGCTATTCACAAAGGCTCTAATAATATTTTTTGTTAGAGCTTACCTTCATCAAAAATTCATAAATAATCCCTTGTAAGTTCTTCTTTTTGCGCTTTATTGCTATGTATTGGCAATCATGATTGAGTCGTGATTGGGCTCAACGAGAGCAAAGGAGCGGTCTATGAAATATGAAGACATTGGTTTATTAGCCAATATAGGTGTGCGTCACCTTCCTCTTTCCATGACACAAAAAGCCAGTATAGAAGAGCTGGTCAGTGAACATGGCTCGCCTTTATTATTACTGGATTGCCAAGTGTTGCGTGAACAATACCAGTTACTCAAACATGCGTTGCCCAATGTCACGCTTCATTTTGCTTTAAAGCCATTGCCCCACGATACAGTGGTGAAGACTCTGCTCGAGCAAGGGGCCAGTTTTGATCTAGCCAGTAATGGTGAAGTAGACATGATTAAACGCCAAGCTGTGGCCCCAGCTAATACCATTCACACGCACCCCATTAAGCGTGATTCCGATATTCGTTACGCCATGGATTATGGCTGTCGTCGTTTTGTGATTGATGGTTTAAATGAACTTGAAAAATTCATTCCATATAAAAATGAAGTTGAATTATTTCTGCGTTTAAGTTTTCCCAATGCCGATGCGTTTGCGGATTTATCTAAAAAGTTCGGTTGTCATCTCGATGATGCGCTGATCATAGCCAGAAAAGCGAAAGACTTAGGGATTCGCATTAATGGTTTATCGTTTCATGTGGGCTCACAAACCCAAGATGCGCAACGTTATGTGTTTGCCATTGAGCAAAGCATGCAATTAATGACACAAATGGAAGATAACCATTTACCGGCAATTGAATCATTGGATATAGGCGGAGGTTTCCCCGTTGCATATGACGAGCAGGCTGTAAGCATAGAGACCTTTTGCCAGCCCATTCGTACTGCGCTTTCAAAACTGGATAAAAAAATTAAAGTCTTGGCTGAGCCTGGGCGGTTTATTGTTGGCCCTGCGGTGATGAGTATTGCCTCTGTGATGGGGCAGGCTATGCGAGGTGGTAAGCCTTGGTACTACTTAGACGATGGTGTGTACGGCTCGTTTAGCGGTATTCTGTTTGATCACGGGCGCTATCCCATTGATGTTTTAAATACCCAAGGCCCACGCGTACCGTCTGTATTAGCCGGGCCTACCTGTGACAGCATTGATGTGATTGACGAGAATATATTACTGCCTAAATTAACGGATGGTGACTTAATCATCACTCGTATGATGGGCGCGTATACTTGCGCCACTGCCACGGATTTCAATTTTTTCAAAAAAGCCAATATTATCGCCATTAATGAATAATGATCGCTTCGTCACTATAGCGACACGAGATAGGCAACACCTAGGGCTAGCGATAAAAATAATTCAAACATGATGCTATTTGAGCGACTATCGGAATCATTGCGCACCACACGTTGTGCGTGATAATCCGGTGCATTCATTTGCACCTTGATGTGGTCAGGCAGAGCATCGATATCGTTAAAGCGGATCGCGGTACCCTGATAGGAAATCGCATTGTAGTGTTCTTTTTCGTCATCAAATATCAAACCGGCACTGCGCGGCTCAATACGACGGTCCACGGCAATGATGGCATCAGCCCCCGATTTTAGTGCTTTGACTTTTAAGTGTGATAACACATCTTGATTACTGGAACCTTGATCACCGGTTGCGGTGACAAGCCCCAGTTGTTCGAACTCACCAGGAATGGGAGTGCCTGGATAAAATAAATAGACATCCTTTACCCGTGAATCGCTGTATTTAACGCCGCTGAAGTGAGTATCGGGATGATAACCTGTAGATGTGGCGCAGGCGGTTAAAAATAGAATTGATACAATCGTTGCAATCCGTAGCATGTTGCTTCCTTTATTTTTATTATTCATTTTTTAGGATGAATAAATATTAATAAAGTTCATTGCCAGATGAAATAATAAAATAGAAATAAAAAAGGCGCTCAGTGAGCGCCTTTTTTATGACTAGGTTAACGGCTAGTTAAGTGGGTCAACATGTGCAGATGGGGTAGCGGCTTCGGCGCGCTCCCACATTTGTAAATACGCTTCGGCAGAATTCATTACCGATTCATAAATACGCTGAGGTGCTTGTTCACGAATATCCTGTAAGTGGTCAGCCACTAAACCGAAGTGGGCAATGCCATCTTGGTTTAAGTCAAACACACGATTACCGGATACTTGCTTATCAAATACCAATCCAAATTCAGAGGTGTAAGGGTATTCAAGTGGGTCTGTGTCGGTATCATAGCGTGGACCCGCTTGACCGCCTAAACCGCTCATGTCGGTCGCAAAACCCACGCCATTTAAGTATGGCGTTTGCTCTACGATATCTAGGTAGCGACTGATGCTGCCAATCACTGAGTTTGCATCTGAGTTGTATGGCGTACTGAAACCCCCGATCTCGATTAGACGGCGGGTATTGTCGTGTACAGCCCCGTTTTTCGCATCACGCATCCAACTGTGCGATGTCACCACGCCTGAGTAGTTACGCGCTTCCACAATATCCATCACAGCGGTGGCGGTATCGTTACTCATGTGATCCAGTTCGATTAGCATGTTTTTATCGATCATGCGGTTTACCAAGTACACACCCAAAGGCGAGATACCATTTTGGTTACAGTGCTCGATGCTTTCATCATAAACTGGGTTTAAGTTAATGCCGTTTAGTATTTCTTTTAACACGGGGACTTGCCCAATAAGAGGGAAGCCGGATGTGAAGGTTTGGCCATGGGTGTGGTCATCACATTCCTTGGTTTCAAAGAAACGGCCACCGGATAAAAACTGACCCAAGTTCATGATGCCATCTTCTACGGCTGAGCCACCGAGTTTGTTATCAAACTTATGGGTTGGGAAAATGGTACGCACACCAAGATTATATAGCTCATCCAGTTGCGCTTCGATGGTGTGAATCGTACAGGTATCTTTTAGACCACAGTTGAATGTCTCGCTGGCTTCAACGCCCATTAAGACCGCTAGTTGGCCATTGGCGATCACTTGGCGGGCTTGCTCAGGTGAGCTCACCAGTTGGAAGAAACCTTTACCTGGGCCACCGCTTTGCGCATCGATATAGGCTTGCATTTCATTTAAACGCTGCACCTGTAAGCGAATACTGTCCATGGTGTTACAGCTGTTCGGATTGATCCAGCTTGCTGGGTTAATGGTTTTTTGTACATTACACAGCACTTCGTTTTCAACTAAGTCCGTGACCATTAAGCGCATGCCGGAAAGATAAGCACGTTCAATCCACTTATAATAATAACCAGAGTGGCTCATTTGTTTATGGTTGGGCCACCAAGGGAAATCAGGCCAGCCACGGGTGTCGTAACGCATGTTAGGGTCGTTAAAGGTATAAATATTACCGATTAGATCCAACGAGCCGTTGGGGCCATGGATGTCTTTGCTGTCTTTTAGTGCTTCTTCAACACCCCAGCGATGGAATGGCTTACCTGCCATCATTTTGCCGCCCATGAACTCATAAGACGTAATGTGGGTGTGTGGGTCCACAAAGCCGCGAACCGGTTCATTCACATCGCCCTTGAGCACGCTCACATCCCCTTGAACATTGGTTTGCACTTCAGGGAAATCAGTACAGTTATTCTGCGCGACCAATTTGAACGTGTTTTCGCTGTTTAAATTAAAGGGGTTTAATAGGTCAAAGAAATATAAATTGCCGTCGGTGAAGTGATGGCGCACTTTCATATCCAACGCGGTACCATGCAGGCTATAAAGTTGG
>JBNMQC010000019.1:0-29107 GCA_051277445.1 Bermanella sp.
AAGTGGTTTATCACTTGCAAGATGTACTAGAAAAAAACGAGCGCTTAAGCAGTTTGACACAAATGTATTATGAATTAACCGGTGACCTTCTTGATAGTATGCTATCTATGGCGTCCCATAAATTAAATGGCACGATGCGTGTGTTAACCGTAATCACAGCGGTATTTGTTCCCTTAAGTTTTATTGTGGGTTTGTATGGCATGAATTTCGAGTACATACCAGAGCTTAAATTTAAATACGGTTACTTCTTTGTTGTGGGTTTCATGTTAACCCTAAGCGTTTCTTTGATTAGTATTTTTAAATTTAAGAAGTGGTTATAAATGCAATACTTTGACTCTTTTCAGGCCGCCTTGTCATTTAAAATGCTAACCATTGGCGATTACACCTTACACCTTGGCATGCTGTTGGCCGCATTGGTGACGATGCTCGGGGCTTATTGGTTCTCGCGAATTTTACGTAAAAGCATCGGTCGATACGGTGCCCATAGTCAGCATAATCAAGCGCAAATTTATACGATTAATCGTATTATTCATTATGTGATCTTAGTCATGGCGTTTCTTGTGGGGAGCAGTTTCTTGGGGCTGAGTTTTGATAAGCTCGCCATCGTCATCGGTGCCTTGGGTGTGGGGATTGGTTTTGGCCTGCAAAATGTAGTGAATAATTTTGTCTGCGGCATCATCATCTTATTTGATCGCTCCATTAAAATTGGGGATTTTATCGAGCTTGAGTCCGGTACATTTGGCGAGGTTAAAGAAATCAGTATCCGCTCCACCATGATTCGTACCGGTGAAAACGTGGACATATTGGTACCCAACTCAGAATTCATTAATGGCCGTGTGACCAATTGGACGTTAGAAGAAGATGTGCGCCGATTTCGTATTCCATTCTCTGTCGCTTATGGTACCGATAAAGAAATGGTTAAACGCTGTGTTTTAGATGCCGCGCTAAACGTCGATCATACTTTAAGCGGTAATAACCGAGATCCACAGGTTTTAATGACGGGCTTTGGTGATAGCAGTTTGGATTTTGCCTTGCTGGTTTGGGTAAAAGCACAAAGTGTAAAGCGTCCTGCTTTATTAACCTCTGACTATCTTTGGGTTCTGGATGATACCTTTAGGCAGTTTGGTATTGAAGTACCGTTTCCTCAGCGTGATGTGCATATTAAAGATAAATAATCTAACGATGACCGCTGACAATAAAAAAGGGCCGAAAGGCCCTTTTTTATTGTCAACTTAATGTTGAAAGTTTCTGTTTAATTTCTTCATACCGCAGGTGTTCACAAGAACCAAACCCGTTTACCTTTTTTAACTTAAATTGAGTGATTAATGGCGTAGTCATGCCTGCAAAAAAGCGACATAAGGTTTCGCTACTAAGCGGTGCAATCTGATTTTCAGCGGCGTGCAACGCTAAAGCGTGTAATGACGCTTGAATAGAGCTGTCATCAGGCCAGACGGGTGGATTGGAGTATTCAAGTTTTGCAACATGCCCTCGGCATACAGAACAGTGTCCGCAATGTTCAGGTGATTCGGAATCATCAAAATATAAAGACAGCATGCGCGTTAAGCACTTATCGAGCTCAAAAAATCGAACTAACGAAGCGATGCGTCTCACTTCTTTTTGTTCTTTGTCTTTGAAATACTGGTAGATCTCCGTGCTTAAATTCGGTTTATTGAGAGTGTCGCTAGAAACATGGTAGACCTCGGTCATTTGCTTGCTTTCTAACTCAATGAGATTTTTATCATGCAGATACTCTAACGCAGCCAATACTCGAGTGCGTTCCAGTTGATTTTTTTGATAGCAAGCATCCAAATCGGGCACGGCCCATAGTTTATTGAATTTAGTGTTCGCAAATACTTGCTTCAAGAATGTCTGGCGTCGTTCATCAAACTGTTCAATCAGTGTGGATTTATCCGCCAATAATTTAAAGCGATACTCTGCATAGTAGCTATAAGCTGGCTCAATGGCGCCGAGTATTTCCAGCTGAACTAATAGAGTTTTTAATGGCAAGGCACGTATATTACACGTCTTAGAAAGGGCGAGGGTTTGCATCTCCCATTGGCCATTTTGTGTCTGCACGCGAATGTTATCCAGTAAGGTTTCTATATTGGCCTGTTCTGGTGTGTCAGCATACACAAAGTTTTCGACGGTGTTGATACCATCCAAATTGGCAAATGTAATACAGTTGGATGGCTGGCCATCACGGCCTGCACGGCCAATTTCCTGGCTATAGTTCTCAATGGATTTAGGTAAGTCATAGTGCATCACAAAGCGAATATTACTTTTATCAATCCCCATGCCAAAGGCAATGGTAGCAACAATGACTTGCACCTTGTCTGCCATGAATTGACTTTGAATGGCTTGGCGCTTTTCGCTATCAAACCCTGCATGATAGGCGGCGGCTGAAATCCCTGATTGATTCAAGTAGGCCGCCACGGTTTCTGCACTGTGCTGTAAGGTCACATACACAATACCCGCACCTTGTTGTTGTCGAATACGGTTGACCAGAGATTGATTTTTATCAGCATTTTTAACCGGTATGACGCTTAGATCTAAGTTCGCCCGATAAAATCCTGTTTGTATAATGTGCTCTGCTTGGACATTAAACTTACTGGCCATGTCCAGCTTGACTTTTTTAGTGGCTGTGGCGGTTAGCAATAAGGTTAATGGAATATTGAGCGCTTGCTGATATTGAGGCAGCTTTAAATAATCTGGGCGAAAATTATGCCCCCATTCTGATATGCAGTGGGCTTCATCCACCACTAACATTGAAATGGGCACGGTTTTTATAAACTCGCGAAAGCGCTCATTTTTAAAGCGTTCGACGCTGATCATTAGAATTTTAATTTGCCCATCGCGCACCTTGTGCATCACATCACGATATTCATCACTGCTTAAGCTGGAATCAAGGCTAGCCGCTGCAATGCCTTTGCTTTTTAAAAAATCAATTTGGTCTTTCATTAATGCCAGCAAAGGGGAAACCACTAGGGATAAATTCGGTAATTGCAGAGCGGTAAACTGATAGCACAAGGACTTACCCGAACCCGTGGGGAAAATAGCAAGAGAGCTATGGCCTTGCAGTAATTGAGATATGGCTTGTTGCTGGCCTTCACGAAAGCCATCAAAACCAAAGGTTGCTTTAAGTTGCTGTGAGAGATTATCCATTACGAAAGTGTGCTTTTAGAAATAATAGGGGCAATATGCCAGTTATTGCCCTAAATCACATCAGAAAAAAGAATGGCCTTGTGATATCTAAAAGCGTTGTTGTAGATGAATGTTGATTTGGCGACCAACATCTTGCCAGCCATTTTCTGAACCGTAGTAGGATGGCAGGGGGAGTGCTTGATCAAACAGGTTAAATACATTGAAGCCGATTTTAGTATCGGGCAACACTTGATAACCACCATACACATCGACGCGATGATATTGCTCATCACGATTAGCAAATAAGAGTGCATCGTCACCCAATGCATAGTCTTGCATGTGCCGATACCATAGGCCCAAAGACATGGACTGTGAAAGATGATTCTCAACATTCATGCTGAGCATCACTTTTGGGAAGGCTTGATAATCCAGATTATCGCTTTTGTTTTCACTTTCCACATAACTTGCGTTTGCCATCACTGACCAGTTGTGAACGGTTTTGCGCACACTTATCTCTAACCCTTGGGCATGGTTATCTTTAATATTTTGATAGCGGTTAGTACTACTCCCAGTAGAAACAGGCACCAGGGAAATGGCATCTTGCCATTCGCTTGCAAACACAACGGCTTCTAACTGAAGATTGGTTTTTTGATACATTAAGATGTATTCATATGTATCGATAATTTCAGGATCTAAATCCGGGTTGCCCTGCACAGAAGCACTGGAGCCTTTTAATTCTAATGCAGTTGGGGCTCGGTAAGCATGGCCATAGAGTAGTTTTTGTCGCCAGTGCGAATTGATTTTATGCACAAGGCCAATTCTAGGTGATAGGTGATCGCTGGCATCACTGTAGTTGTCCCAGCGAACCCCATAACTTAACAGCCACTGATTGTCAGCAAACCCTGTGCGGGCTTGTGCCAAAATATGGCTCAGGTAACGAGTATCGTCCTTGAACGCATTGTCATAACCGATCATTAAGTCGCCATTGAGGTCTCGACGTTCAAATCGGCTGTCGGTGATTTTGATCTCGTCATAGCCCGCTCCAATTGCCCACTGGGTCTTGCTCGTTTCTGGCTTTTGCTTGAGTTGTATTTGATAGCCTAAGCGCTGCTCGTCATCTTGCTGGGTACGAATGTGAGAACAATAGAGTGGATTAGGGGATAAGCTTGCTTCGCTTTGTTTACAGGCAAGTGACGTCCCACCCAGAGTGGTAAGTGAATCAGGGTAACCACGATTATCAAAGGTCCATAGGTGTTCACTTTGCCAAAAATAGACCTGATTTTTTAACTCCAATGTGCCACCTAACGCTTTCTCATGGGTCAGCCCCACCAGTAGGAAGTTGGAATCGGTATCGGTTGTATCGGTATTGGTCGATAAGCTGGTGCTTTCTAGATCAAATGCATTGGCCAAGGGGAGAAAAAATTGACGGCCGATCCCTTGAAACTCACTGGCTTCAAATTCATTAAAGAAAAATAAAGCGGACCATTTACCCTTGCCGTAAATTTCACCTGTATTGGCTGAAAGGTAGGCGCTCATGTTTTGGCTGGATTGATCCCGTTCACTGCTTCTTGTTTCGCCATTGAATGGATCGGTGTAGTCATAGTGAGTGCCATGAGGGCCTTCTTGTTCGTAGGCTAAACCCCAATGCAGATTAAATGTTGGGGTAATGCTGCTATTGAGCAAGTTAACTTGTTGTTTGTTGGCGCCCAGTTGAGTGCTGCCTATTGTGGTAGATACCGGCTCGTTGGCCAGTTCAAACGCCAGTACCCCATGAAAAGCGTCACTGCCATAAAGGGCGGAGCCTGGGCCGCGAATCATCTCGACTTGCTGCATTAGCGGCAGGGGCATGCGGGGTATGGCGTAACCCGTGTTGGCATAGGTATAAGTGCTGAGCGGAATGCCATTCATGGTGTAGGAGATGCCACGGACAGATAGCTCATTAGCATAGCCCCGAATGGCAAGCACTTCGCTGCCACCCCAGGTGGAACCAGCAAACACAGAAGGTACGGCTTCTAGGGTATGTCCTAAGGTGCTGGTGCCGCGGTTTTGCCAATCGCGTTGATACAGTACGGCCGTAGAAGAGGCCACATCTAAGGGGTTGTCCTCGAATAATGAGGCGACATTCACCTTGATGTTTTGAAGCTCTTCAAGGCTTAGGTCAAACACATCTTCCGCATGGGCCAGTGTGCAACTGGCACAGAGAATCATCGTAAAGGTGACTAAGTAGGCATGCATAGATTCGGGGCGCTCATGATTTACTATTAGATTAGTCGAAATCAGTGAAATATCTAGGTAACTCAATGCCTTAAGCGTGCATTTTGGCAGGAGAGCGATTAATTAGGATGTATCGTGTGTTAAGTCAAGATGTACGTACAAATAGGCGCCTTATATGGCTTGGTCATAAGTGGCCACTTGGCACGTTCAGACCAAGCATTACGGTCATGCTTACCTATACTTGAGTCATCATCACTAGGAAGTCCTATGACGGCATCGTATCCATGTATTGCATTCATATTTACCCTTGCGCTTTACAGCGGCGCATACGGGAGCCCTATGTCTGTCTATGTGTATCATGATGATGCTCCGTACTGGGTTGAAGGGGAGCTGGATTTATCTCAGCAATGGGTCCAGGAATTCAATCAAAAGCAATCGGATATTCAATTAAAAATCGAACACATCGAACGCCCTGCACTTAATGCCGTTGTAGAAAGTGGCCAGCCCTACATTATCTTGTGGGCAAACAAACTGTGGTTTAAGCGCAGAGACTCTGGCGTATTAAGTAGCGAAGATATCTTTTGGGATGCCGATACCTTGGTTAGCCTAGTGGATAACCCCATTGACTTTAGTCGTGCCGAGCAATTAGTGGGTCTAAAAATTGGTGCGCGATCGGGTCACTTCTACTCTGATTTCAACCCGTTATTTAAGTCGGGCCGCATTATGAGAATCGATTCAAAGAGCAGTCTTTCTAATTATAAAATGCTCACACAAGGCAAGATTCATGCGTTTTTAGACAGTCGCTCAACCATTGCATATATGCAAAAGAAAAATATCTTCACAGGGAACCTGTATGTGTCACTTAACCCCCAAGATGCTTATTCTCGCCATGTATTGGTATCTAAACATCATGCTGCAATATTACCCTTGATTGATAAGGTGATACTGGAAATGAAAAATGACCAAGCATGGCAGGTGAAAATGGAAAAGTGGGGGGTTTTAAAGCTGGTGAATCCATTTGAGCTAGATCTGCAGGAATTAAACGAAATATAATTGCTAATAGTGCAAGATATTCGAATATTGTTCTTCTTTGTTGTTTTTTAATAAAAATTATCCTTAATTTTAAAATCTATTGTTATCTCCCATCTTTATCGCTAGCGTAACCTTTCTCTATCATTTTTTTAAAATGGATTTCTCTTGATCGTGTGTCTTAATCATATGAAAAAAATTGTTATTCTACTCTTGTTTTTGTTGCCCACTGACATACTTGCCTTGGATGGTTTAAACCTAGCAGGAGTAGGGTTGTATAGTGATTTACGCGCAAAATACTACTACGGCGCTCTCTATACGGAAATCGATTCGGTTAAGCCAGCAGATATAATATCCAGTGAAGGGCGAACTAGAATGGAAATTCGTGTGGTGGCAGATGATATTTCAAAGCGCCGATTTTATAAGCTTATGAATGAAATGATCGCCATTAGCAATAGTGGTAAAACCATTGAATATCATGCCCATGACATTCGACAATTTACTAATTTACTCGATGGTAAACTTGAATATGGTGATCACGTCATTATTGATAATGGCACCGGTAATACAGTGGTAACCATAAACGGTGTTAACGCACTGGAAGTAGAAGATAAATTTTTTATTAATGTATTACTAGCCGGCTGGATTGGCCGACTGCCCCCTACGGCGGATTTTAAAATTCACTTACTTTCTGGGCAAAATAGCCCACATTATAAAAGCTTTATTAACACCACCTACCTCGATTCTCGAATCGAAGAAATTAAGTCTTGGCAAACGCCGATTGTTATAGCTGAAAATGAACGCCAACAAGCGCTTGAGGCAGAACGTCAACAGTTAGCGATCGAAGAAGAAGCCAAAAGACAGCTATTGCTAGCTCAGCAAAAAAAACGCAAACAAGCAGTAGCCGCATCTGAAAAAGCCGAACAAGAAAGAGCCTACAAAAAACAACTGGCACAGTTAGAAGCACGTAAAGAGAAAGAGCGTGAGCAACGCCTTGCCGCTATTCGAAAAGCCAATGAAGCTCGAAAGCTTGAAGCCAAGAAGAAACAACTTGCTGAAAGCCGTTATTTTAGAAAGCTCATCATTCAAGCGAATAAGTCAGTCATATACCCTAAAAAGGCCTATGACCGAGGCGATGAAGGCTTTGTTAAGGTGAGAGTCAGTATCGATAAAAACGGCATGATCAAGGACCTTGAAACATTACAATCATCCGATATCGACCTACTAGATAAAGCGGCATTGATCTCAGCCAAGCGAGCAGAGCCGTTCCCAGGTGTGCCTGATTTACTTGATTTAGAAGATGACCTTTACGACTTTGTGATTCCCTACCGCTTTGTAGCAAAATAATCAATTCTAGGTAACCGAAAAGCGGAGATGTGATCTAGCCCCCGTACCTTCTCGAGCTTTTTGATTATAGTGCCACCCTTTTCATTAGTAAGGCAGTGGCATGAGTTCTGAGTCCGTTTCCTCTCAAAAATCCGCATTAGTGGTCGATGACTCAAAACTCGCCCGCTATGTCTTAAAAGAAATGCTGATCGCCCATGATATTGCGGTGGAAACGGCAGAATCGGCCGAAGAGGCATTGGGCATTCTAAGTGCCCACAAGCCGGATGTGATCTTTATGGATCACATGATGCCAGGCATGGATGGCTTTCAAGCGGTGCAAGCCATTAAAAATGACCCGAGCACGGCAAAAATCCCCATTTTAATGTACACCTCAAAAGATGAAGGTGTGTATGTCAACCAAGCTCGTGCCTTGGGCGCTGTTGGCGTGCTACCCAAAAAACTCAAGCCTGTTCAACTTGAGCGAGTTCTTCAACAACTCAAGTTAATTCCCTTTACAAACGATGCCGCTATGAAAGCGACGTTGTCTAGCGCATCTAAGCAAGGCTCGCTGAGTAAGTCAGAGCAGCCAACTTCAGAGCCAAGCCAAGCAGCCATTAGCCAAACATCCCACACCTTGGAAGAGCTATCCCGCAGCGCCAGTGAAGATCTAGAAAAAGATTCTATGCGCCAGCTATTTCGCCAACTGTTCTTAGAGCAGCGTGATGGCATTAAACAAGACCAGCACGAGCTGCTAGAAACCATGGTCAAAGAAGTGCGCCCAGCGGTGACACAAATGGGCAAACAAAGCGTGCGCTGGCAGAAATGGGGCTTAGGTTTGACGGCCGTTATCTTGCTGGGCGTCGCCGGTTTATGGCTGAAAAATGATGATGGGGTTTTGCCTCAAATTGAGCAACTTACTCAAGCACAAATGAACACAAGTGAAAAAACCGACCAACTGCTTAACAAGCTCAATGCCTCTGTTATGGACTCAGCGGGCAGCCCTGATGTTATATTTGCAACTCAAGCCTTGCAGTGGGCATTGAATCAAAATAACCAGCTTGCTTATCAAGAGCCGTTAACCAGCTTGCGCATACAAAATCATATGAGCGAATTGCTGTTACGTTTAGAGCAAGAAGGTTTTAACGGCACATTAAGCTTGCGTTATCACGCGGGTAATTACTGCGAAAAAAATGAACGCGGCGTGTTTAGCTTAGCCAATAACCAAGCTGCTTTGACTCAATGCATTAAACGCAGTGACTTAGATTGGGCAGAAATAGGGCAAACAAAGAACTGGGAGGCATTAGTTGAGCAGTGGAATAACACCTACAATGGTTTTTACATTGAATTTGAATACATGGGCTCAAGTTATACCAAGCAAGAATACCCTGTCATCGTAACCGGTGTGGAAGGGGCCGCCCTTGCTGAAGACTGGAATACGGTCGCCGCGGTGAACCATCGATTAGAGTTTTATTTGCAGTAACTAGCTAATAAAAAACCAGAACACCTGGGTGCTCTGGTTTTTTGACAGATCCTTACGTTTATTTAAATAACGATCCTTTCTCAGCATGTTCAACTAAAATCGCGGGCGGCTCAAAACGCTCGCCATATTGCTCAGTTAATTGCTTGGCGCGTTGATAAAATTCACGCACGCCGTATTGATTCACATATTGAATGGCGCCCCCTGTCCAGGGTGCAAAGCCAATCCCAAAGATGGAGCCAATGTTGGCATCACGTACGCTGGTTAAAACCCCTTCTTCGTAACAACGCAGAGTCTCAATGGCTTGTCTAAACAAAATGCGCTCTTTGGCATCTTCTAGCGAAATACTGACTTCTGGTTTCACAAAGTGTTCGTTTAAACCTGCCCATAGTTTCTTTTTGCCTTTTTCTGGGTAGTCGTAGAAGCCCGCGCCTGCCGCTTTGCCTTCGCGTTTGAATTCATCCAGCATTTTATTGGTCAATTCTTCGGCTGGCGTCACGGGTAAGTCTTTGCCATCCGCTTGTAGATCTAAACGGGTTTGATCCACCACTTTACGGCTTAGTGTCATGGACACTTCATCTTGCACTGCCAGTGGGCCGATTGGCATACCGGCTTGTAGGGCGGCACTTTCAATAAACTGCGGGTGAATACCTTCACTTAACATGGTCAAACCTTCACCCACAAAGGTGCCAAAGGTACGGCTGGTGAAAAAGCCGCGGCTGTCGTTGACCACAATTGGGGTTTTGTTAATTTGCAACACATAGTCAAACGCGCGGGCTAGGGTTTCATCACTGGTTTGTTCGCCTTTGATAATTTCAACCAATGGCATTTTATCCACAGGGCTAAAGAAATGAAGGCCAATGAATTTTTGTGCATCTTTTGCTGCGGTGGCTAAACCAGTTATTGGCAGGGTAGACGTATTGGATGCAAACACGCCGTCTTTTGCCATAAACTGTTCGGCTTCTTGGGTCACCTTGGCTTTAAGTTCACGGTTTTCAAAGACCGCTTCGATGATTAAATCACAGCCGTCTAAATCTTCGGCATTAGCGGTAGGTTTGATTAACGCTAACACGCTGTCGGCTTTTTCTTGTGTGATTTGTTTGCGCGATACACGTTTTTTTAATAACCCTTCGCTATAGGCTTTGCCTTTTTCAGCGGCTTCAATTGATATGTCTTTAAGCACTACTTCAATGCCGTTCATGGCAGTGGAGTAGGCAATGCCTGCGCCCATCATGCCGGCACCTAGTACACCCACTTTTTTCGTGGTGTAGGGATCAATGCCATTAGGGCGTGAGCCACCGGCTTTGATTTCGTTAAGTTGAAACCAAAAGGTGCCAATCATATTTTTTGCGATTTGACCGGTTGTTAGCTCTGTAAAATAACGACTTTCAATGGTACAGGCCTCATCAAAAGTGACCTGAGCGCCCTCAACGGCGGCGGCCAATATTTTTTCAGGGGCTGGGTAACAACCTTTGGTTTTTTGGCGAAGAATGGACGGCACAATTGCTAATTTTTGTGCAACCGCTGGGTGGCTCGGTGCGCCGCCCGGTAATTTGTAACCTTTTACGTCCCAAGGTTGGCTGGATTTAGGATTCGCTTTAATCCATGCTTTGGCTTTGGTGATTAAGTCTGTGGCGTCTTCGGCCAGCTCATGAATTAAACCTGCTTTTAAGGCTTTTTCTGGATTCACTTGTTTGCCTTCCATTAAAAATGGGAACGCCGCTTCTAGGCCTAATAAACGCACCATGCGCGCCACACCGCCACCGCCGGGTAGCAAGCCTAGAGTCACTTCTGGCAAACCCACTTTTAATTTTGGATTGTTAATGGCAATACGATGATGGCTGGCTAAGCAGATTTCAAAACCGCCACCCAGTGCGGCGCCATTAATAGCGGCCACAACAGGTACGCCAAGGGTTTCAATTTTACGCAGTGGCGCTTTGATTTTTTCAACCATTTGAAAAAACTCAGCAGCGTTTTCTTTTTCAACTTGTATTAGTTCTTTTAAATCGCCGCCTGCAAAAAAGGTGCTCTTAGCGGAGGCATAGATGACACCGCTGATGGAATCGATTTCTTTCTCTAAGCGGTCGGCAGTGGCTAAGATTGCCGCGCGAAAATCCGCGTTCATGGTGTTAGCGCTTTGCCCCGGCATATCCATGGTTAACGTGACGATATTGTCGGCGTCTTTTTCAAAACGAATGGCGTCTGTCATTTTTATTATTCCTAATTCTGTTTCATAAACCTAAGTATAAAAACCGTTAATGAGTGGTTGCTGTTAGCAACGCTCAATGATGGTTGCGATACCCATCCCACCGCCAACACACAATGTGGCGAGGCCGTAACGTTTTTCTTGGGCTTCTAATTCATCTAACAAGGTACCTAAAATCATGGCACCGGTTGCACCGAGCGGGTGACCCATGGCAATAGCGCCGCCATTTACGTTGATTTTTTCCCACGGCACGTTTAAGTCTTTTTGAAATTTCATCACAACCGAGGCAAAGGCTTCGTTCACTTCAAATAAATCAATGTCCTCCACCGTTAAACCCGCTTTTTCCAATGCTTTTAATGAAGCAGGGCCAGGGCCAGTTAGCATGATGGTGGGCTCGGTAGAGGTAAGTGCCACGCTTACAATACGAGCGCGGGGTTTCATGTTGAGTTCTTTACCGATTTTTTCATTACCAATTAAGACAAGAGCGGCACCATCCACAATGCCTGAGCTGTTACCGGCGTGGTGCATGTGGTTAATGTCTTCAACTTGTGGATATTTTAATTTGGCGCTGTCATCAAACCCCATTTGCCCCATCATTTGAAAAGACGGTTTTAAACCGGCAAGGCTTTCCACTGTGGTGCCTTCGCGAATGAATTCATCGTGATCTAAAATGGTGATGCCGTTTTGGTCGGTAACGGGAATGAGTGATTTATTAAACTTGCCGTTTTTACGGGCGGCAGCGGCTTTGGCTTGTGAGTTGACTGCAAATGCGTCTACGTCGTGACGGCTAAAGCCTTCAAGTGTGGCGATTAAGTCAGCGCCCACACCCTGTGGGACAAAGCCGGTTTGAAAATTGGTGGCAGGGTCCATGGCCCAAGCACCACCGTCACTGCCCATGGGAATACGCGATAGGGATTCCACACCACCGGCCACAATTAAATCTTCCCAGCCTGATGCCACTTTCATGGCCGCCATGTTCACCGCTTCAAGGCCGGATGCACAAAAACGGTTTAACTGAACGCCGGATACTCTTTCGTCCCAGCCAGCGGCAAGAGCGGCAGTTTTGGCGATGTCAGCACCTTGATCGCCAATGGGGGTGACGCAACCGAGCACCACGTCTTCTACTTTGCTTGTGTCCAGTTTGTTGCGCGCTTCTAGGGCTTTCATTAAGCCCACAACTAATGAAACGGGTTTGACGGCGTGCAGCGAGCCGTCTTTTTTGCCTTTGCCCCGTGGGGTGCGGATGGCGTCGTAGATAAATGCATCTGTGCTCATGTTGGGCCTTTTATTGTTATTAACAGGTATCAATCAATTTGGATAAGTATGTCAGTGTGCAATAACAGTACATGAGCGCCACGGCTATGACCAATGGCCATATATGCCGTTAACAGTGGCGTAAATTTTCAGTGTATGTGAGCAGGTTTGTGCTGGGTGGTGAGGGGGTTATTTTTGCAGAATGATTTCTAAGTGACGCACCGCAGTTTGGGCAATGTCGTGGATGTCGTCTTGTTTGGCAAAGATACCGTCACTGGCTAAGCGGGCGAGACCGTGTAAGCTTGCCCACGTCATTTGCGCTAAGCGCAGAGGGGGCTCTTGGGTGCTAATGAGTCCTTGCTGGGCAAATAATTCAAACAGTTTGACGTATTGGCGAAAGCAATCTTTTGCTGTGCGCTGAAACGCTTCGTGCTGTTCATCTTGCCAAAGGGCTTGGCCAAACATCAGCTCATATTGGGTCGGGTGTTGAATGGCAAAATCTAAATAGCCCATGACGGCGTGTTGTAATTTGGCGTTCAGCGCAGCGTCATCATCGTTCACCACCTGACTTAACAATTGGCTGAGTTCTTCAAATCCTTGCCCAGCCACCGCCGCTAATAAGGCGTCCTTATCTTTGAAATGATGATAGGGCGCAGTGCGGGAAACCCCCACCACATCGGCCAGTTTACGTAATGACAATGCCGATACACCTTGTGCGCGAATGATGTCCACGCTGGCATTCAGCAACGCCAGTCTCAGGTTGCCATGATGATACGGCTGATTCGCGCTGGGTTTAAGGTTGCTGGTGTGGGCGGTGTCTTTCATGACTGTATGGTGTTCGCGACTGCTGGTAAATAAGTGGCCAGTGTAAACCCAATCTTGACGATGTCCAAATACTGGCTTATCTTGACGGTGTCAAAATTACATTGCAGCTTAATATTCAAGAGGTCGGTATGGATTACAAGTCGTTTCAAGTCGAGATAAAAGACCAGATTGCCCATGTGCAGATGAACCGCCCAGAGGCCCTAAATTCCATGAATATGGACTTCTGGTTGGAGCTACCTCAGTGCGTGAAAGCCATTGATGCCAGCGGTGAGGCGCGGGTGATTGTGATTTCATCCACAGGTAAGCATTTCAGCGCTGGCATGGACTTAGGTGTATTTAGCAACCCTAAAGCGGTGCCCATGACAGGGGACCCGGGTCGTATGGGGGAAAACCTGCGTCGTGTGGTGATGCAGTTACAAGCCAGCTTAAGCTCGTTAGAAGAGGTGCGCATTCCGGTGCTAACCGCCATCCATGGTGGTTGTATTGGTGGCGCCTTGGATATGGTGTGCGCCAGCGACTCCCGTTATTGCTCGGCCGATGCCTACTTCACCATTAAAGAAACGGAATTGGGCATGACCGCCGATGTGGGTACATTGCAACGTTTGCCTAAGTTATTGCCCCAAGGTCTAGTGCGAGAGCTTGCTTACACTGGGCGTAAATTCACCGCGCAAGAAGCGAAAAATCTAGGCTTTGTGAATGAGGTGTTCGAGACCCATGAGGCGTTATTAGAAGGCGTGATGAACATTGCCGCCAGCATTGCTAAAAACTCGCCACTAGCGGTTGTGGGGTGTAAAGAAATGCTGAACTATTCTCGTGACCATTCAGTGGAAGACAGCCTGAAATACATGGCCACGTGGCAGTCGGGTATGTTCCGCCCTAATGACATGATGAAAACCTTTGCCGCTAAATCTACAGGTTCTCAAGCGGAATATGCCGATGTTTGGCCGGTAAAAGGCTTGTTTGAACGTTAGATGCTGTTTTTGTTTGTTTAATGACCATCCCATTTGCTTAGCAAACTGGGTTGGGCATTTCGTTTCAAATCCATGTAAAATGGTGTTTTTATTCCATGGATTGGACATGCTCAACAGTTGTGATTTTCATCCGTTAAACCCAGCTCGCTGGCAATGCCACCAATGTCATAGTTTTTATTGCACGACGTGCATGCCTGAACATGGGCCCCGTTGCCCTGACTGTGCGAATACCTTAAGAAACCTAGGGAGTAGTAACGAGATCGAGCCTTTCTGGGATCGTATCTCTACATTTTTTAAATACCCACTAACAGGTCAAAGTTTGCTTTTGGTGTTGCTCACCACTGTGGTTTTTTCGCAGTCGCAAGAAAGCCTTTCCTCCCTTTTAATCATTATGCTGCTCACCACCTTGTATACCTTGTATTCTTTTAGTGTTTTAAAGCACATGGCAAAAGGCGAGTTAACGCCTCCGAGGATACTCAGTGCATTCGATGGCAACGTTAAAATATTAATGAAGTCCATCATCTGGATGGCGGGCCTTATTTTTATTGGTGCCAGTGGCTTTTTAGTGGGCACATGGCTAGGTGGATTTACAGCAGTGATGGTTCTGTTTTTGTTTCCAGCCAGTGCCATTATTTATGTGCATGAATCCTCGGTGGTGGATGCGATTAACCCGCTACGTTTAATGGATTTCTTTTTGAAAACCAAGACCGGCTATTTAATCTTATTTGTGCATCTTGTGTTGATTTTAATGGTTGTCAGCGCGATAGAAAATTGGGTCGGCAGTAAGGATCTACCTTCTGCTGCCTATATGGCGGTGACGGGCTTTTTCTCGGCGTACTCCACCATTATATTGTATGCCCTTTGTGGTTACTTTTTACTTCAGTATCAAAGAGAATTAGGTCTGTTTGCCATTATTGATCATCAAGAAGAAATACCATCTGAGCCTTTGCATAAGGTGAAGCTGTTTTTAAAGAAAGGGGACTATGAGCAGGCTTTAAACAAACTTGATGCTTTAATAAAAGCCAACACCTCGCAAGAGTTCGAATATTACCGTTGGGATTTGCTTTTGCAATTAAAGCGCTATGAAACATTAGAACCCAAGGCAGATGCCGTATTGAGACGTTATTTATCGGTGAGGCCATTTAATGAAATTAAACCTTTCGTGGTCTATTTATTAAATTCAGGCGGATTAAAAATCACTGAACTCACTGTGCGTATTCAACTAGCCAATACATTGAATAAGCAACATTTAAATAAGTGGGCCTATATTTTACTTAAGGATACTCACAAGCAGTTCCCCAATGACCCCAACCTAGTGAAGGCCATGATCCTGCTGGCTGATATTACGCTTGAAATGAACCAAGATGAGCTGGCAAAAAAAGTACTCTCATTTGCCTTTAATTTGGCAAGTGAGAGCGAGAAAGCAATTATTGAAGCAAAGCGCTTAGCCTTTAACTAGCGGGCTAATTTAATTTTTCCAATAGCTTCTGGAAGTGTTGAGCCTTAGATGGTTGAGCACTGTCTTTTGCATAATCGATGATCGCCTGATACATATTTGCTAATAAAGGCTGAAAGCGAGTTTGGTCAGCTTTATCCAAAAGATATTCGATAAAGGTGTACTGTTCATCCTCAATCGCTTGAGTAATGATGTTTTGTAAGTTTGAGGTTTTAAGACTCTTTACATTCACATCTTGCTGAATGTAATGATTCAAACGCATCCAGTGTTCTTCAGATAGACTATCGGCCTGGTGTTCAATCAATAGATTCATCACATGGTGGAAGCCCTTCGAATGCTCATCTACCTTATATAGGTGATAAAGGTGGTCCAATAAGAAGGGTTTGTCAGGGTAGACTTGCCATAATTTGGCAAACTTCTGCTTGGCTTGATCAAACTTTAAGTTTTCTATGAGCAGTAATGCTTGTTGGTAATCTTGCTTAAAGCTCGATTCGCTTTGTTCTTCCTGAGCAATTATATCTACTTTTGGCTTTAACCAGGTCTGGCGAAACAGAAATGCCAATACGCCGCCGGATACTAAGCCACCAATATGCGCAAAATAAGCGACATTGCTGTTGATATAGGTAAAGTGCTGGATGAGCTCATTGGACACCCATATGGGTAAAATAATCAGAGCGGGAAAGCGAAAATAACCAAAGGCAAAACCGAGGAAATAAAAGAAGCGAATTTTTTGCAAACCGTAAACACCAACAAAAATCCCCATTAACCCTGAAATAGAACCGGACGCGCCCACCAGCGTTGTCATACTGCTCGTGCTTACGAATGAATAGGCAACAGCACTGAGAGCACCTGTTAGTAAGTACAGAATCAACAGCTTGACTGGGTTCAATATGCGTTCTAAGCCGAAACCCAGAATAAATAAGATAAGCATGTTACCCAGTAAATGCCCCCAGCCGCCATGCAAAAACTGGTAAGTAAATAAACTGTGCAGCTCAAATTCGCGAGGGATAAACCCATAGGCATAGTTACTTAGTTTTTTGATTTCCTCTTGGTAAAACGTTTCTCGAGTGAGTGACCACCACTGACTGCCTTTTTCATCCCAGATAATATCTTTATATTGATTTAGGAAATCCACAAACTCTAGGTCTAGCGCCATGTCATAGGCGATGCTATTCGGCCCATGTTCTTCTAATGATTGCTTGATTTGCTCGACATAATCCACATGAAAAAGCATGGGATTTCGTTCGATATAATCTATATAGTGAGGCGCTTCTGCATGGGCTAAAATGGCTTCATTGTAAGCCTCATAAATTCCATCAAGTTTTTTATGATCCTGCTGTTGATAAAATACAAAGATGCAGATGTTTAGTATGACTAAGCTGAGAGTTAAAAAGGGAGGCTTGCGCCATGATAATTTGTTCTGCAAGGGGAGGATGAGCATGCTAATTCCATTTAGATTGACGCTCAATGAGTATAAAAAATAATGACTTGATGCAAAAGCATAAAGTCATTTTATTTCACGATGCAAACTTGCGCTTAATGGCCCGAATGAAGTCTTTGCGAAAGTGAGAAAATAAGGCCTTGCGTGGTGAATACTCAGTATTACTCGGTTTGCCCTGAGCCAGTTGTTCGATTTGATGGTAATACCAGCCTGCTTGGCATTGATTATTCAGCGCTTGGATAGATTTGGATGAACTGGTTGGCCCCCAAAACCCATTACCCAGAATCAGTTTGCTTTCAACTTCCTCAAGTAACTCTAATGATTGCTTCATCATATCATTAGGAAAGTTAGGATTTAAACAGAACGGGCGCGCAAGGCCGATGACATCGGTTTGGCCTTTATTCAACGCGCTTTCCATTCCGGCTAGTGAGCGAAAACCACCGGTGACCATAACCGGCATCTTGGCCACTTTTTTGATGTTTTCGGCGTATTCTAAAAAATAGGCTTCACGTTTTTGGGTGCTAGCACGTACCTTTTGGTCCGATTGCTGAAAAAACTCCAATTGCTCATACGTGCCACCGCTTACTTCTAATAAATCAATGTTTGCATCGTTTAACCATTGAACCACTTGGATGCATTCATCGGCACTAAAACCGCCTTTTTGAAAATCCGAGCTATTAAGTTTTACGGCTATGGGAAAGTCAGGCCCAACCGCATCACGTACCGTTTTGATAACTCGCAATAATAGGCGGGCGCGGTTCTCTAAAGAACCACCGTATTCATCATCGCGTTTGTTGGTAATGGGGCTTAAAAATTGGCTGAGTAAGTAACCGTGGGCGCTATGAATTTGCACTCCATCAAAACCGGCCTTTTTTAAAATTTTAGCGGTTGTGGCAAAGCGCTGCACAATATCATTGATGTCATCTAGGCTGGCGGCTCTGGGTTTGCCAAAGTTGGCGATCATGTTTAATTGCACATCACTGGCTGAAATGGGCTGTGTACTCACAAGGCGTGGGCATTGACGACCTGGGTGTGAGATTTGTGCCCACAACTCACTGCCGCCGGCATGGGTTTCGTTGGCCCATGCCGAGAGTTGTGCAAGGGCTTGTTCATCTTCTACGACCACATTACCGGCGCGCTCTAGGTAGCGTTTATCCACCATGATGTTACCGCTTACTAACACTGCAGCCCCGCCTTTTGCCCAGGTTTTGTATAAAACTTGATGCGCAAGTGTGGCATTATCCGCTGGCGTGGCCAGCCCTTCTGTCATGGCGGCTTTTATAAAGCGGTTTTTAATGGTGTGGCCACAGGGCAGGGTAAGCGGTTGTTCGATCATGAGATGGCTCGCATTGTTATTAGTTAGTGTAATTACACTAATTGAGTTGGTTTCGCCAATCAATATAAAACACGCAGGCATCAGGATGAATATAGCGGTGACGCAGACGTTACGAATGTGGATGGTATTGGCCTTAGTAGTCGGCACATCTTCGTCTTTGGCGCAGCCCAGTGGAGTGGGTGCCTATAAAACACTTTCATTGAAAACCGGTTTGTACCGTATGGAGCAAGGAGATGAGGGGTGGCATGTGAGCGCCGGAGAAGCTGCCAGTGCCGGTGTGGGTTTTAGTGTTTTGCCTATTCTGTCCTTGGAGATGGTGGGCAATGTTTGGTATCCAAGAGAGCAAGAACACTATGACTTTGAATTTGCAGGCATCAGTTTAGGCAGCAATGTGCTGTTGCATTTTCCCAATGAAGGCCCTTACGTAAAGTTTGGCCGGCATTGCTGGCGTGCGAACGTGTTTAATGCCATTAATCTATGGGATGGCAGTGGTTGTTCAAACATGCTCGGTGGCGGTATTTTATTTGGGCGATGGGATTCGGGGTACTTCTTTGAAGCCAGTCGCATTCGCTATAGAGACGTGGATAGCTGGTTCTTCACTGGGGGCGTTCGATTCTAGCGGGACTATTTAAGCTAAACTGCATTTCTTTACTACACTTGAACCATATATTAGGGATGTTTATATGTTCAGGATGTTGTTATTTCCTGCTCAGTGGCTAATGGGGCGCTTGAGCTTTGCTTGGAAATTCTCAGTCATTAGTAGCCTGTTTATACTGCCGATTTTGATTTTGGGTTATGGCCTATTAGATCAGGTTAATCAGCAAACCAAGCAGGCCGAGAGTGAAATCAAAGGCCTGCACGCCCTGCAAAGCATCTATGCCTTGATGCAACAAGCGGAGCGCTTCCGGGACTTATCGACCCTGATGAAAGTGGACCAATCGGCTCCACTGCGCGATGACGCATCCAAAATTGCTAAGGAAATATCCCTTCAAATAACTGAGATGGCACCTTTACTCGCGCAATTTGACAGCGACCTGTTGCTCAATCGTCACCAAGATCTTGTGAAAAGTTGGCAGTCTACAGTCCAAGGCACAGCCGGAGCACAAGGCGGTGTGGGTGCTCAATACCAGTATTATGATGGCTTTGTTCAAGCCACAGTGACCTTGATTGCAGATACGGCCAATGTCAGCGGCCTCGTACTGGACCCTGAGTTAGGCACCGACCTGTTGATTAACATCCTCACATTACAATTGCATAAAGCCACAAAAAATATGGGTTTGGGCCGCGCCATGGGCAGCTATGCCTTAAGTCAGAAGTATTTAAGCAGCGAATTATACGACGAGCTTGATAAGGTCTATCTGGGTTTAACCGCCGATGAGGCCTCTTTAAATACAACCTTTTCCCAGTTACCCGCTGAATACGCTGGCGAGATTGATCAATATTCAAAAGCCGCACGCAGTAGCTTGTTGTCCCTTAGGGATTATATTGGTACTCATACAATAGAAGCGATGCAGCTGGACTTACCTTGGGGGGACTTTTTTCAGTATGCCAGTGAGGCGATGGCCGATGTGTATGCGTTGGCCAATATTCTAATTCCGTTTACTCAAAATCAATTAGAGCAGCGCATCGCAGAGCTAAACCTATCGGCGGTTTTATTTTTAACCTTTACACTGGCATTGCTTCTGTTCATTTTTTACTTGATGTGGGGCATGTACTTTTCAATCATCCGCACTGTTGGGCTCTTTGATCGTGATGCACAAAAAGCCACGAATGGTGATTTAACCGTGGTGATGGAACAAGTCACGAATGATGAGCTGAGCCTGTTGTCTCAGGGGTTTAACCGCATGATTCAAAATATTCGTGAAGTGGTGGTGCTGGTAAAAGGCACCAGTGAAGATGTGGTCATTTTATCGAATAAACTGGGCAATACCGCAGAACAGAGTCGACGAGCCATTCATTCTCAGCAGGCCGACACCTTACAACTGACCGGTGAGATTCAACAGATTGCGGCATCAACCAATCATATCGCGCTTCAAACAGAGTCCAGTTCTAATTTATCTAAAGACATTAATACTCGCTCCACTGAAGGGGTTCAGAAACTTGACCAAGCACTGCATGCCATTTCCGAGCTGATTGAAAATATCGCCCACTCCAGTGAAGCCATCGCCACCCTTGAGAAAATCGGTCATGAAATTGAAAGCGTATTGTCTGGTATTAAAGACATTGCGGACCAAACCAACTTACTTGCCCTAAACGCTGCGATAGAAGCCGCTCGCGCTGGCGAAGAGGGCAGAGGCTTTGCGGTCGTGGCGGACGAAGTGCGTCATCTTGCATCCAATACCGTTAAAAGCACGCAAACCATCAGTGATAAAACCGCACAATTCACCCAGTGTATTGATGATGTAGTGAAGCAAATGCAAGCCAATACGGTATCCGCTCAACATACCATTGATTGTGCCAATGAAGCCTCCAGTGCTTTACAAAGTATATTTAAAGCCAGTGAAGACATTAACCAAAGTAGCAGTAACATTGCGGTGGATGCTCAACAGCAAAGTAAACTTTCAGCTAATGCCAACGAACATATCGGTACCATAGAGTTAGCCGTAGAAGACTCGATAGAAGTAGTGAATAGCATGGTGGCGGTGACCAACGAATTTAATAGCCTGACCCAGCAATTAAGCATGCTGGTGAGACGATTCAAGGTCGAAGAAGGTGATACCGCTTTTCTTGCCCAACAAATAACATCAGAGCAAGCTAACCCCGCTCGTGTCGATGGTGAACCCGACAGCGATACTCATAGTGATGTGGATTTGTTTTAAGCCATTTGATTAATAATGCTTCTTAACCGATGCAGTAACCAGCGGTGCGCAGGGTCTTGATCCAGTGCTTTTGCCCACATCATATAAATCGGCACGGTTGGTACGCTCATGGGGAAATCATATACCGCTAACCCAAGCGCATCGGCGTAGCGAGTGGCCAGGTGTTTTGGCACGGTGGCGATGTATTCACTGTTGGCCACCACTGCTAATAAACTGATGTATTGGGTCACCTGAACGCCTATTTTTCGTTCTTGGGTGAGAGGCCTGTCGAGAATCTTATCAAGCGGTAATAAAGGGCCACGATTGGGCAGCACGGCATGAGAAGCATTGAAGAAATCCGTCATACTGATCGTGTCTTTGATCCACGGGTGATCCTTTTTCGTGACCACCATTAGAGTTTCTTCCGTAACCACTTCGCAGTGAATCCTGTCATCATCGATTGGAAACGCATCCAACATGACATCGGCTTGGGCATGGATGAGCTGCGTTGCTGAATCATCCAGTATGGGTTTTAGGTTAAAGCGAATCTTCTCATTATTCTCTTCTATGCTTTCGATCAGTTGCGGCAGTAATACAAATTCAAAGTAGTCACCACTTAAGATTCGAAAGCTGTGTGATTGAGCGCAGGGGTCAAAACCACGCTGTTGGCTGAGGCCTTGGCGCAGCTGGAATAGTGCACCTTGGATATCCGAATAAAGCGCTTCTGCTTTTGGTGTGGGCACCAATCCCTTGTGAGTTCGAACAAATAGCTGATCCCCTAGTGTATCTCTAAGTCGCTGCACAGCTGCACTCATGGCAGGCTGACTCATGCCAAGCTGCTGAGCAGCTTGGGAATACTGTCTTGTTTCCATGACTGCCTCGAAGATGGGCAAGAGGTTTAGATCAATGGAACGTAAATTCAGCTTCATGGAAGTTGCTTATCACTAATATCGAATTTCAATATAAAGCATTCTGGCCTAATGTGAAAACACCCGAATCATAATAAATTAAAAGAGGTGCCCCAATGGAAGACTTGCTGAAAGTAGCGGTGATTGTATTCATCGCAGTGGCTGCATTCTGGGAGTTTGTAGTGGGTCGTGACCGAGACGGCCGACGCACTAAAAAAGACTGGCAGATGGCCATACTGGCAACCGCAATGATGGCCGTGGTGCAACGACCGGTATTGGCCATTGCCATCAGCGTTTTACTATCAGGCTTGTTTCCATCAAGTGCTGGTAGCCTTGCATGGTTGCAAGAAGAGTATTTCTGGTTCGCTCTGATTGGTTACTTCTGTATAGAAGAATTTTTGCATGGGGCATCTCATTTATTTTCCCATATGAAACGTCCTAAGAATAAAACCCTGCAATGGGTGCAAGCGTTTTACAAAATGAGCCATCGCCCACATCATTTATCGGGCGGCACCGACAACAAGGGGCAGCTCACGGTGATTCAAACCTTTATCAATGGCTGGGCCTGGTGGTTTATTTTGCCAAACTTCTGGTTTCAGATTACTTGCTTGTACCTAGGTTTAACCGAAGTCTTCATTATTGCCACCGTATTTAAAGGTTTATGGGCGGCCCATACCCATGTGAACTGGCATTACGATTTGTATTTCTTGAACCACAAATACAAATGGGTACGCACAACCATGTGGGCATTGTGCCATGTGATTTGTTTTCCGACCCAGCATCATCAACACCATTCTCGTGGCAAAAACTCCGCGAAAAATGTGACCGCGACATTAGCCATATATGATTGGTTAATCTTTAAAACCCTGGCCATTGAAACCACCAAACCAGAGATTTATGGCTGGCGACAATCGGAAGACGAAGCCAATAGCGTGTTCAAACGTTACTTTAATACCAATGTGAAAAAGTACATGCCAGGTCGATAACCTTGGTTGTTAGTGAGGTGAGTATGAAAATTTGGGAATGTGCTGTATGCGGTATCGTTTACGATGAAGCCAAAGGCTGGCCAGAAGAAGGCATTGCGCCCGGCACTCAGTGGGATGACGTACCTAGCGATTGGTTGTGCCCGGATTGCGGTGTGGGAAAAGATGAGTTTGAGATGATAGAAGTTTAAGTTGTAGGAGTGAAATGAGAAAAACAAAAAGCCATCTAAGAATTACTTAGATACTTCTACTATGCGTTTTAACCTTGTCCAGACAGTGTCATGTAATCATTTTGATCTTGATTATATAGGGAAACAAAAAAGCCCAAGTATTTCTACTTGGGCTTTTAGTTTCGCTTGAGCTATCTAAGAATTACTTAGACGCTTCAACGATGCGTTTCATGTCAGTCATATAACCACGAAGTTCTTGACCAACCCACTCAACTGGGTGCTCACGAATTTCTTCGTTCACGTCAACTAAACGGGCGTTGTCTACAGAGTTAGACTTAAGGTTTAGACCTTTACCAATCACTTCAGTGGTGATGTTTGGCATGAACTCTTCACGTAGCAAAGGAACCGCTGCGTGAGAGAACAAGTAACAACCGTATTCTGCCGTATCAGAGATAACCACGTTCATTTCGTAAAGTTTCTTACGCGCGATGGTGTTAGCAATTAACGGAGTCTCGTGTAGAGATTCGTAGTATGCAGACTCTTCAACGATACCAGACTCAACCATGGTTTCGAACGCAAGCTCAACGCCCGCTTTAACCATTGCTACAAGCATGATGCCTTTGTCGAAGAATTCTTGCTCGTCGATTTCAACGTCACAAGCTACTTCTTTTTCGAAGCCCGTTTCGGCTGTTTCTTCACGCCATTTTAGTAGGTTCGCATCGTCGTTTGCCCAGTCTTCCATCATGGTGCGAGAGAATTCGCCTGTCATGATGTCGTCTTGGTGCTTGCGGAACAATGGACGCATTAGCAATTTAAGATCTTCAGCCATATCAAAGGCTTTGATTTTAGCTGGGTTAGATAGACGATCCATCATGTTAGTGATGCCGCCGATTTTTAGTGCTTCAGTTACGGTTTCCCAACCGAATTGAATCAGTTTGGCAGCGTATGGGCCGTCGATGCCGTCAGCAACCATTTTTTCGTAACCTAGGATGGCGCCCGTTTGCAACATACCGCAAAGGATCGTTTGCTCGCCCATAAGGTCAGATTTCACTTCAGCAACGAAAGAGCTTTCTAGTACACCCGCGCGGTCGCCACCTGTGGCAGACGCCCAAGCTTTCGCTTGCTCATGACCCTTACCTTCAGGGTCGTTTTCTGGATGAACCGCCATAAGAGTCGGAACACCAAAGCCACGCTTGTATTCTTCACGTACTTCAGAACCTGGGCACTTAGGTGCAACCATGATGACAGTTAAGTCTTCACGGATTTGCATGCCTTCTTCAACGATGTTGAAACCGTGAGAGTAACCTAGAGTGGCGCCTTTTTTCATAAGCGGCATAACCGTGGTAACGGCATCAGTGTGCTGCTTGTCAGGAGTCAGGTTACAAACTAGGTCTGCAGTAGGAACAAGCTCTTGGTAAGTACCAACAGTGAAACCGTTGTCAGTTGCGTTTTTCCAAGACTGACGCTTTTCAGTGATCGCTGCTTCACGCAAAGCGTAAGACACGTCAAGACCTGAGTCACGCATGTTAAGACCTTGGTTAAGGCCCTGTGCGCCACAACCGATGATCACAACTTTTTTACCTTTAAGGGCTTCACAACCGTTAGCGAATTCGCTGCGGTCCATGAAACGACAACGGCCAAGTTGATCTAGCTGCTCACGCAGGTTAAGGGTGTTAAAGTAATTCTGACCCATTATGTATCTCCAATAGTGTTAGGTATGTCGGGTGTCGTATGACAAAAGCACGCTTTATGGCAATACGATCCCTAGATCTGAAATTCCCGTGCAGTGTAGGCAAAAAACGCTGTTGCGTAAAACGCTATATTTGAAATAGCTTATTGCAAAAATTGCAATATACTCTATGCATGTTTTTAAACTGCCAAATATGCCGGTATCACTAGATGGATTTCAAAGACTTATCTCAATTTATTGTGCTGGCGAATACCCTGCATTACGGTCAGGCGGCGCAAAAGTGTCATACCTCCGCTTCGACGATCTCTCGGGTTGTGCAGAAATTAGAAGAGGAAGTGGGTCAGCGTCTTTTTGAACGTGACCGAAGAGAGGTTCGTTTGACCCAAGCCGGGGCCGAATTCAAAGAATTTGCTATGCGTACGCTTGAGCAGTTCCAGCAATTCCAGCGTCAGTTGCATACACAAGCCAGTGAGCTGCAAGGGGAGCTGAGTTTGTATTGTACGGTAACGGCCAGTTACAGCTTTTTATCGGACTTATTGCGGGCGTTTCGTGAGCGTCATCCTAAGGTAGATATTCGTTTGCGAACAGGGGATGCCTCGCAAGCGGTGGATATGGCATTAAACGGTGAAGTGGACATTGCCATTGCCGCCCGCCCTGATCAGTTATCCTCGCGTCTTTCGTTTAAACCGGTTACGCAAGTGCCCTTGGCGTTTATTGCCCCTAATCAACCCGGTCAGCTGGCGGATGCCTTGGCTCAAGCCAAAATTGATTGGCAAGATGTACCTATGATTTTATCCGAGCAAGGCTTGGGACGGGTAAGAGTTGAACGCTGGTTTAAACAGCAAGGCATAAAACCGAATATTTATGGTCAGGTGTCTGGCAACGAAGCCATTGTTTCCATGGTGGCACTGGGTTTTGGGGTCGGTGTCGTACCTGAGCTGGTATTGACCAACAGCCCCATTGCAGAAAAAGTTCGAGTATTGAGCGTATCCCCCAGTTTAGAGCCATTCTCGGTGGGTTTATGTGTGGTCAATCAACACATGAGCCACCCTCTTGTGCGTGCATTTTGGCAGGTGAGCGAAGACTGGCTAAAAGCGCTTAGCTAAGCTTGTTAAAGCAATAAATGTGAAATACAGCTAGACTCTGGTTATAAAGGGGCCTATGAAGCGCAATCGATTCCAAGTAGAATCGCGCTGCGTTTATTATTAACAGGTCCAACATGTCTCAAGCAGATGAACAAAAGGTCGTTTCATTGAACCAAGATCAAGAGCCGGTTTCGGCAAAAGAAAAGCTGCGTAGTAAAGGTATTTACTTACTGCCTAATCTATTTACCACAGGCGCATTGTTTTCCGGTTTCTATGCCGTGGTTGCGTCCATGAATGGCCACTTCGACAAAGCCGCCATTGCCATCTTTATTGCCATGATTTTAGATGGCTTAGATGGGCGTGTTGCCCGTATGACCAACACCCAAAGTGAGTTTGGTGCCGAATATGACTCCCTTGCGGATATGGTGAGTTTTGGTGTGGCCCCTGCATTGGTGGCATTTAGCTGGTCGATGCAGTCATTGGGTCAAGCGGGTTGGATTGCTGCCTTTATATATGTGGCAGGTGCTGCCCTGCGTTTAGCGCGTTTCAACACCCAAATAGACACGGCAGATAAAAACTATTTCACAGGTCTTGCTAGCCCTGCCGCGGCGGCTATCGTGGCCGGTACTGTTTGGGCTTTAAACGATTACGGCGTTTCGGGTGCAAGTGTTTCGATCCTAATGGCTGTTGTTGTGGGGGCGACCGGTATTTTGATGGTCAGCAATGTGCTTTATCACAGCTTTAAAGGCTTTGACCTTAAAGGCAAGGTGCCGTTTGTGGCCATGCTGGCGGTTGTGGGTGTGTTTGCGGTGGTTGCCATTGACCCGCCATTGATTCTTCTGGCGATCTTCTTAATTTATGGATTATCTGGCCCAGTTGTCACTGCCCTGAAAATGTATAAAGAACGCAAGTCTGCTCAAAAATAAGTAAATCGAACTTTCTTCCCATGTCTGGTCTAATCCTTACTCTCAAGGAGACCAGACATGATCATTAAGCCCACCTCGTTTTCATCACGCTCAACACTCACCGAAGCCGATGTTACTCCTGAGTCCATCTATCATCAGCGCCGTAAATTCATGCAAAAAGGCTTATATGGCCTAGCGGGCGCCGCGTTTGCCAGTATGTCTCCCTCGTTATTGGCGAAAGCGCTAGAGTTCAAAGCCACTGTCTATGGCAAAAATGAAACCCTGACCCCAGAAGAAGCAGTTACGACCTACAATAATTTTTATGAGTTAGGCACAGGCAAAGACGATCCGGTAAACAATGCGAGCCAACTTAAGACGCAAGACTGGACCATAGAAGTAGCCGGCCATGCTGAAGTGACAGGTAAGTTCTCGCTTGAAGATATAATTAAAAAGCAGCAACTAGAAGAACGCATATATCGACTTCGTTGTGTTGAAGCCTGGTCAATGGTCATCCCATGGGTTGGATTTTCGCTAGCGGACATGCTCAAACAATTTAAACCCACTTCTAAAGCCAAATATGTTGAGTTCACCTCCATATACGACCCAGAAAACTTAAAAGCTCAAAAAAGTGTTTTTTCAACCATCGACTGGCCTTATGTAGAGGGCTTGCGTATGGATGAGGCGATGAATGAATTATCGTTTATGGCGACAGGTCTGTATGGTAAATCATTACCCAATCAAAACGGTGCGCCGATTCGTTTGGTGGTGCCATGGAAATACGGTTTTAAAAGCATTAAGTCCATTGTCAAAATTCGTTTCACCGAAGAGATGCCACAAACCACATGGAACCAAATAGCGTCAAATGAATATGGGTTCTATGCCAATGTGAATCCACAAGTCGACCACCCTCGATGGAGCCAGGCAAGTGAGAGACGACTTCCCACGAGCTTCTTTAATCTAAAACGCATACCCACCCAGATGTTTAACGGCTATGAAGAGCAGGTGGCCCATCTATATAAAGGTATGGATTTGAAGCGAAACTATTAATGAATAAGACACAAGCAAACAAAACCGCTTGGGTAAGCCCGCTGATCTGGCTATTGGTGGGCTTGCCCCTATTGCAGCTGGCTTATGGTTTCTATCAGGTTCAATTTGCAGGTGACATATTTTATTACGGCCCAGAGCCCGCAAAGGCGGTGGTGCATACACTTGGGTTATGGGCCCTGGGCTTATTAATCCTGGTTCTATCTATTCGTCATCTAAAGCGCTGGCTAAAATTAAACTTACAGCCGGTACGCAGGCGATTGGGCCTGTCGGTTTTTATGTATGCCTTGCTGCACATGCTGGCCTATACCGCTTTAATCTTGGGGTTTGAATTCACAGAACTACTGGCGGACATACAAGAGCGGCCTTATATATTAGTAGGCGCACTGGCCATTTTACTGATGCTGCCATTGGCGGTGACATCCACGAAAGGCTGGCAGCGTCGATTAAGACGCAATTGGAAAACACTCCACCTATTGATTTACCCTGCAGCGGTCTTAGTGTTAATACATATATGGTGGCAGGTGAGGGCGGACTATCTGCTAGCAACCAGTATGACTCTACTACTAAGTATGATCTTTATTTTACGATTCTTACCAAATCGACTTGCACAAGTGAAAACCTCTTCTAATCTATAGTTCGCTTCAACGTAAAATCATTTTGAGATAGTGGTTGACTCAAAATCTTAAATGCGTAGAATGCGCCACCTCAACAAGGCAAGCCGATTTAAATCGAAACTAAATTGTTGATTTTGAAAGAAAAAATAAGTTTTAAAGTGTTTTAAAAACAGTTTGAAACGAACTTTCAAAAAGAGGTTGACGCAAGTGATTATCACTGTAGAATGCGCG
>JBNMQC010000020.1:0-29059 GCA_051277445.1 Bermanella sp.
GCCAATGGCGAAAATAAATTAAAACATTCTGACAATAAATAATGTGCCGTGTACTTTTGGCCACTTTATCTAACTGCAAAATGTTCACCTGCGCAAAGCAGGTGTTTTTCTTAATCTCAGAAGAAACACCAAATTCATGATCTTCATTCTGATGAAAATATTGGTTTTGATAAAACTCAGGCAGGGTGACTAAACGTCTATGTGAAAACACCCCTTGTCGAGCTTTATTCAGAACCGGCACACTAATGTCGGTTCCAGTAACAATAAAGCAATCTTTCTTCTCGTCAGCCAATTTGTCATGGGCTAACATTGCTAAGGTATACACTTCCTCACCACTGGAACAACCAACACTCCAGATATCCAGTGGGTTCTTTTTTGTAAACTTAGCTTGGTGGGCCTGGATGTACTTGCCCACATACTCAAACGCAGCTGGATCTCGGTAAAAACGAGTTTCTTGAACCGTTAATCGATCAACCAGTTTTGCCCACTCTATGTTGCCCATAGGGTCGTGAACAATACGTTCGTAATATTCTTGGTAATCATCACAGGACACTTCTCGCATTCGCTGCATCAAGCTAGATTGCAAGAATGATTTACGCTGCTCTGTGACATAAATGCCGGTGCGAGCTTCCAACAGTTCTCGCCAAAGCGTGAACTGTTGTTCGTTCATTTCCGGCAGGGCTTTTAACGTCCACCCTGTCTGCGACACACCTGACACCTATTTACACGTTAGATTCAGGTAGCTTAAAGCCTGCTACAGACTCACGTAATTTCGTCGCCATTTCTGCAAGGTTACCGATGGATTTCGCCGTTGCGGTTGTACCTGCTGAAGTTTGCGATGTAATTTCTTGGATTACGTTCATCGTATTAGAAATGTGACCCGCAGATGATGCTTGCTGACGGGCAGCGTTGGAGATGTTTTGAATCAAGTCTGCAAGGTTTTTCGATACGGTTTCGATCTCTTCAAGCGCAACACCCGCATCCTGTGCTAAGCGAGCACCACGTACCACCTCGGCCGTTGTATGCTCCATCGAGATAACCGCTTCGTTTGTATCGTTCTGGATGGTTTTAACCAGTGCTTCAATCTGCTTGGTTGCAGCGGCTGAACGTTCTGCTAGTCGCTGTACCTCATCCGCTACCACGGCGAAGCCTCGACCTGCGTCACCAGCCATGGATGCCTGGATCGCAGCGTTAAGCGATAGAATGTTCGTTTGGTCGGCAATGTCGTTGATCAAGGAGATGATGTCACCGATTTCCTGTGAAGACTCACCAAGACGCTTGATACGTTTTGACGTTTCTTGGATCTGCTCACGGATGTTATCCATGCCGTTGATCGTTGCCTGTACCATTTCAGCACCTTTGTTTGCGATCGTTACCGATCGCTCTGCCACCGAGGTGGACTCAGATGCGTTTGACGATACTTGGTCGATGGACACCGCCATCTCATTAATCGCAGCAGATGCGCCGGCAATTTCTTGTGCTTGGTGTTCTGCAGCGTCTGCAAGGTGCATCGCCGTAGACTGTGTTTCTTGTGCTGCCGATGCAACCTGTACCGCTGTTTCGTTAATCGCCGTTACCAGCGCACGCATTTGGTCGATCGCGAAGTTGATGGAGTCAGCAATCGCACCGGTAAAGTCTTCGGTTACCGTCGCCTGAGTGGTTAAGTCACCGTCTGCAAGGTCAGCTAGTTCATCAAGAAGACGTAAGATCGCCATTTGGTTGGCTTCGTTCTTTGTTTCTTCTTCTTTAAGTGTACTTTGAGTCTCTTGATACGTGATGTAACCCACAACACCCAACATGCCTAAAGCAAGGAATGCCAGTAAGTAACCAATGTATTGCAAAATATCCCATGATGATGCGCGATCAGCATGTAACTGGGTTAATTCAGATGATTTACCAAGTAGCGCTTGGGATAAGTTGAAAATGTTGTTAGCCGATTCACGCACCTGGAAAAGCTCTGGTGATGTTTCCAAGATTTCATCAACCGAACCCGCTACGAATTCGAATAATTCAGAGATTTCAGCAAGAGAGTCGATGGCTTCGCCGTCTTTAACCGGCTGAATGTTCATAGCCACGTTACCTTCGATCATGCCACTCAGTACTCGACCGAATAAGTTCGCATCTCGACCAAAGCTGTCTGCCGCCATTACCGCGTCATCACCACCGGTTAGTACTTTGTTAACTGAACGTACGATACGTTCAGCTAACCATGACTGACGCTGTGCGACTGCAACCTGCTCAGCAGGTGCATCGTTATCAAGTAAGATTTCTACAACTTCGTCGTATTCCACTTGTAACTGAGGAATGGTTTCAGAAAGGGTTGCCGCAACTTCGTGAAGAGAGAGTACCGTATCACGGGTTTCTACGATTCGGTCAGCACTGTCACGCACGTCATCCCAAAGCACCTGCATATCCGCAACATTTTCAACGGTACTTGGTGGTAAGCCTGTCTCGGCATTACCTTTAGAGATGTATCCCCAACGAGTTTCGAAGTTAGTACGCGCAGAGCCCAGCAACTTAAAGGCCTCTTCTTTACCCGCAGCGGCCTCGACGGCGTTTTTCGCTATCTGTTGAGAAAGTACCCGCAACTCACCCGAGTGAGAAATATATTGTTTATCTTGATCCGACTTATACTGAACAAAAATGGTGATACCAAGGAACGCCAAGATAAAGACTACGAAGGCTGCGATAAAACCCAGTCGTGCAGTGTTATTCAGTAAAGTCGACAGGATTGCACTGCCCGCACTCGCTTTCATGTATAAACTCTCCGCAATCGTTACTTGCTAATTATTCTAATTTTCGTGACTACATTATGTAGTAGGTACTTACTATACAGCAATATCCATATAGTTTTGATCATTAGCCAGTTCTTCAAAACTGAATACTGGCCATAACTCTCCATCTCTAAGGAATGCCTCAGAGATAAAAGCCTTTGCCTGCTCTGGAATATCCAAAGCAGAAGAATCTTGTTTACTTTCAACTGGGAAGTACTGCATCCCCAGAACGGCATCTACGGTTAAGCCGTTTAAAAGGTCGCCCTTTTCGATAATCAATGTGCGCTTATTTCGACCTGCCACTGAACGGCCACCCAAAAATGCGGCCAAGTCCATTACTGGAATCAAACGCCCACGCACATTCGCCACCCCTTGAACCCAATGCTTAACACCTGGCACCTGGGTTAATTTAGGTGCCGTTAAGATTTCACTCACATCTGACATAGGCGCAACATAGCGGCGCCCTCCCAGAATGAAGCCTACTCCACGCCAGTTCTCAACCGCTTCAATACGTGAAGGCAGTTCTGCCGCATGAGAGCGACAACGAGAAGCGATATCTTGGAGCAGTGCAAAGGGTGTCATCATTAGGCCTCGTCGATTACACCTTGAATCGTTTGTGCCAATACATCTTCAGATACAGGTTTCACTAGGTAACCTTTCGCACCTTGACGCTGACCCCAAACTTTATCAGTCTCTTGATCTTTCGTGGTCACAATCACAACCGGAATGTGCGCCGTTTTCTCATCTTTACTTAACTGACGAGTTGCCTGAAAGCCATTTAAACCTGGCATTACAATATCCATAAGCACAGCGTCTGGCAGCTCTTCACGCGCCAATGCCACACCGTCCGCACCATTCTCTGCGGTTAATACTTCAAAACCTTTTGCTTCAAGCATGGATTTCAAAGTAAATGTTTCAGTGGGCGAATCATCTACAATCAATACGCGCGCCATAAGAACCTCAATTTCATATCTAACTAATTATTTACACTAGGTGCTCGCCACGTTACTTCACGTGATTGCGAATGGCACCTAATAATTCATCTTTACTGAAAGGCTTGGTCAGATACTGATCGGATCCAACAATTCTCCCTTTTGCCTTATCAAACAGTCCGTCCTTGCTTGATAGCATTACCACAGGTGTGTCTTTGAAATTTGAATTATTTTTAATCAAGGCACAGGTTTGATAACCATCCAAACGGGGCATCATAATATCGACAAAAATGATGTCTGGGTGATTATCAGCAATTTTTGCCAATGCGTCGAAACCGTCTGTCGCTGTAATCACGTTACAGCCTACTTTCTTCAGCAAGGTTTCAGCGGTGCGGCGGATGGTTTTACTATCATCAATCACCATCACTTTAATATTTTCGAAGTTGTCCGCCATAAATCAGCCTATTGCAGGTCATTTGTATTCTTATTGTCTGTGACCAGCCTGATAGTCACATAGCGAGCCTTTGTACCATAATCAAGCAAGTCATTCTATAGGCACTTAGGCCGAATGCGAACCACTTGCTAGAACAATTTTGTTTATTTTCAAGGTACAATAGAAAAAATTCAACCGTTAGGGTGTAGTAACCATGAGCTTTAAAGTCGGTATAGTAATGGACCCAATCGAGTCCATCAGCTTCAAAAAAGACACCTCCTTAGCCCTGCTTGATGCCGCACAACGTAAAGGCTGGCAGCTTTTCTACATGGAAGACAAAGACCTTGCCCTAGAGAACGGCGTAGCCGTTGCCAATATGGCGCCTCTTACTGTGAAAATGGACCCTGAAAACTGGTTTGAGAGAGGCGAAGCCAGCTGGCAGCCATTGGCTGACCTGGATGTGGTTCTGATGCGAAAAGACCCCCCTTTCGATAACGAATACATCTACAACACCTATATTTTGGAGCGCGCAGAGCAACAGGGCACGTTAATTGTGAACAAGCCACAAAGCCTGCGTGACTGTAATGAGAAAGTGTTTGCCACGGCGTTTCCTGAATGCTGTCCTGAGGTTTTGGTCACCCAAAGCGCCGAGCGTCTAAAAGCCTTCCATCAGGAACACGGCGACGTGATCTTTAAACCATTAGATGGTATGGGCGGCTCGTCTATTTTCCGCCTCAAGGCCGATGACCCAAATGTCAGCGTGATTATCGAGACCCTGACCAATCATGGTAATGAAAGCATCATGGCACAAAAGTATTTGCCTGAAATCAAGCAAGGCGATAAGCGTATTTTGATGATCGATGGCGTGCCTGTATCACATTGTTTAGCGCGCATCCCCGCACAAGGTGAAACCCGTGGTAATCTTGCCGCCGGCGGCCGTGGCGTGACTCAGGAGCTGAGTGAGCGCGACTTATGGATTGCCAACCAAATAGGGCCAACCCTAAAAGAGAAGGGCCTGATCTTTGTGGGCCTCGATGTCATCGGTGACTATTTAACCGAGATCAATGTGACCAGCCCCACGTGTGTACGCGAGATCAGCCGCGACAGTGGACAGGATGTGGCTATGATGCTGATGGATGCCATTGAGAAGCGTCTTGATCGCTAGCCTCGTCAAACCGTAAACCCTTGCCTTTGGCCAACTGAGCATTAGATTTTCAGCTGGCCATAAGGCAAAATAGCCAAAATTAATTGAGCCCGTAATTCATGAGTCAAACCGCAGCAGTAAATGATTATGATCGCTTCAGCTTTGCTGTCTTCGTGGCATTGCTGGTGCATTTGTTAATCATCTTTGGTATTGGCTTTTCGTTACCTGAAAAGCACAACAGCGCCACTACCCTAGACATTACATTAGCGCAGTCAGCGGATAGTAAAGCCCCTGAAGAAGCAGACTTCCTCGCTCAAGCCAATCAACAAGGTAGCGGCACGCTTTCTGAGCGCGCCGAAATGACCACGACAGAACTGGCCGACTACGCCGCCGAAGAGATTCGTAAGACTCAGCGTCTCCAACAAACCGCCAGCGCGCCACGCCCAAATGAACAAAGCTATCAAAGCATCACTAGCCTTGTTTCGGATTTTGATATTCAAAGCCAAATGCTTGAGCAAGAATTAAAGGCCCTTCAGCTTCCTGAAGACTCCACCAAAAGCCTGTTAGAGCGCAGCCTTGAAATTGCTAGCCTTGAAGCCAAGCTTGACCGACAACGTCAAACCCTGACCAAAGCCCCCCGTACTCGTCGTCTGACCGCTACCAGTACGCGCCAAAGCAGCGATGCGCTGTATATGAACCAGTGGCTACGTAAAATTGAGAACATCGGTAACCTCAACTACCCAGCTGAAGCCAAACGACAAAACATCAGTGGCAGTCTACGCTTAATGGTAGCGGTAAGAGCGGATGGTACGATCCACGAACTAAAAGTCATGGAGAGCTCCGGTCACAAGGTACTCGATGATGCGGCCAAGCACATTGTCCGTTTAGCCGCACCGTTTGCTCCGTTCACAGAAGAAATGCGCAAACAAGCGGATATCCTTGAAATTATCCGCACTTGGCAGTTCCAACAAACCCAATTCTCAACCAATAGTTAATCAATGCCTCAAACAATTGATTTAAAGCACCATCTATTATTAGCCATGCCGATGTTGAACGATCCTTGGTTTCAACACAGCGTGTGTTATATCTGCGAGCACAACGATGAAGGCGCCATGGGCTTAATCATCAACAAACCCATGGGCATTCAGCTTAATGATATTCTTGGGGAGCTGGATATCACTATTATCCAAACCCATTCTCAAAATATCATGCAAGGGGGCCCTGTCTCCCCTGAGCAAGGATTTGTTCTGTATCAAGGCAACCCGGTTGATGTGCAAAATATGCTGGTCAGTGATGATGTCAGACTCACCACCTCTAAAGATATTCTCAGTCATATTGCTAACGGTGACGGCCCAGATGGCGCCATTATTTGCCTGGGTTACGCAGGCTGGGACTCTGGACAGCTAGAAGCAGAAATAGCCAATAACAGTTGGCTGACGGTGCCGGCCGATGAAGAGCTGTTATTCCACACAGATTCGGAACAACTCGCGGACAAAGCCGCCAAGAAGCTTGGCATTCATCTCAGTCAGCTTACCGGTCAATCTGGCCACGCTTAATATAAGGTCGTTATGTCTACGCCTGTAAACAACAAATACCAATCCATTATGGCTTTCGACTTTGGCACCAAGCGTTCTGGTGTGGCCATGGGCCAGCGCATCACTGAAACCGCCAATGGCATTGGCTGTATCAGTGCTCGCGATGGCATTCCAAATTGGGAGCAACTGGATAAGCTGGTAGAGCAATGGCAACCCGATGCCTTTGTGGTAGGGCTGCCAATTAATATGGACGGCAGCCCGAGTGAAATGTCACGTCGCGCAAATAAATTCAGTAACCGTTTAAATGCCCGCTATGCAAGGCCAAGCTTTACTATTGATGAACGCTTAAGTACCTTTGCAGCGAAAGAAGAAGCCAAGGCTCAGGGCCACAAAGGTCATTATAAATCTGATCCTGTGGATGCCCTTGCCGCACAATTTATTTTAGAATCTTGGTTTAATGAACACCCACTAGATGCCTCCTCTTAATTTCTGGCCGTTCATCGCCACGCGCATCTAAACAATCGATTATCGCTTTCAGTTCTAAGACCAAGATCTTAGAAATTAGGAGAACACATGTCGTTGCCCCAACCAGAACAGCTCATTGCCAACATGGCAAAGGCACTCACACCATTTGCCCAACAAGACGACGTGGTCATGATCGGTATTCACACAGGCGGTGCTTGGGTTGCCAAACAACTTCATGAGCAACTAAACCTATCCAGTGAACTGGGTTTGCTGGATATTAGCTTTTACCGCGATGACTTTAGTCAGAACGGCTTGCACCCCAAGGTGAAAGGCTCTCAACTGCCTGACATCGAGAACAAAACCATCATTTTAGTGGACGATGTCATCATGTCAGGCCGCACCATTCGTGCCGCTATGAATGAACTATTTGATTATGGGCGCCCTGAGAAAATCATCCTGGCTTGCTTATTAGATGTGGGCCATCGCGAATTACCCATTCAAGCCGACGTGGTGGGGGATAAGATAGAACGTCCAGTCAACCAACGCATTAAACTGAGCGGGCCAACACCCTTGACCCTAACCACTGTGAACCTGGAAAAATAAGGTTAAGAGCATGCAGCCAATGGATCCAAGCCAGATTCAACTTAACAAAGAGGGTCGCTTAAAACACTTCTTAACCACAGAAGGTTTAAGCAAAGAGATTCTCAGTGAAATCATCGACACGGCCAATAGCTTTATCAGCACTCAAGAGCGCAGTGTTAAGACCGTGCCCTTGCTGCGTGGTAAAACCGTGGTGAACTTGTTTTTTGAGAATTCAACACGCACACGCTCCACTTTTGAGTTAGCCGCGAAACGTTTAAGCGCTAATATTTTAAATCTAGACATTGCCAGCAGTGCCACCAGCAAGGGCGAAACCCTAATGGACACGCTGTGGAACCTAGAGTCCATGTATTCCGACATGTTTGTGGTGCGTCATGCCGACTCAGGTGCGGCGCACTTTATCGCACAACACGTCACACCTAACGTTGCCGTGATCAACGCTGGCGATGGTCGCCATGCACACCCAACCCAAGCCATGCTGGACATGTTGACGATTCACCGTGAAAAAAGTGGGTTCGAGCACTTATCCGTGGCCATCGTGGGTGACATTCTCCATAGCCGTGTTGCCCGCTCACAAATTTATGCGCTAAAAACTCTAGGCTGTAACGACGTGCGCGTGATCGGCCCGAACACCTTGATTCCAAAAGACATTGAAAGCTTAGGCGTGCGCGCGTTTAACAATATGAAATCAGGCTTAAAAGGTGTGGATGTGGTCATCATGCTTCGCCTGCAAAAAGAGCGCATGCAAACCGCGCTACTGCCAAGCGAATCGGAATATTACCGTTTGTATGGTTTAAACACTGAAAAGCTCGCCTATGCCAACCACGATGCTATTGTGATGCACCCGGGCCCCATTAACCGCGGCGTTGAAATCGAAAGCGCAGTGGCCGATGGTCCACAAAGCGTCATCCTAAAACAAGTGAGTAATGGTATTCCTATGCGTATGGCGGTGATGGCCATGGCCATGGGCGGACAAAACCAAGAACAAGCGCTACTTGAACAAGACCAAGAAGGGGCAAAATAATGCAACTCCAGCCTCAACATAAATTATGCATCAGTGGCGGTCATGTTTTTGACCCAAGCCAAAACCTAGACAGCGTGCTGGATATTTATATCGAGAACGAGCGCATTGTTGCATTAGGTTGCGCACCAGAAGGGTTTGTGGCCAACACCACCCTGGATGCTAGCGGTCAAAAGATCTTCCCAGGGTTCATCGATTTACACAGCTTTTTAGCCGAGCCAGGCTTTAACCAAAAAGGCTCCATTGCCAGCGAAACCCAAGCCGCTGCTCGCTCAGGTTTTACCACAATTTGCTGCACACCCAATACCAAACCGGTGATCGACAGCTCGGCTGTTGCCGCTTTAATTCAAGAAAAAGCCAAACAAGCGGGTCACTGCTCGGTATTCACATTAGGCGCACTGACCGCCAATCTTGAAGGCGAACAACTGAGCAATATGTCTGGGTTAAAAGATGCCGGATGCGTCGCCCTTAGCAACCTAGAACTGCCATTCAAAAACAGCCACGTTATCAAGCAGTGTTATCACTATGCTGCGGGGTTCAACATCATCGCAATGGTCACGCCAATTGATAATGCATTGGCTCATGGCGGTTGCATGCATGAAGGCCCTGCCAGCACACAAATGGGGTTGGCCGGCGTGCCTATCAGTGCTGAAACCTCTGCATTAGCCCAGCACTTAATTTTGTGTGAAGAAACCGGCGTGCGCTTGCACATCAGTCGCATCAGTAGTGCTCGTGCTTTACAGATGATCGTTCAAGCACAAGAAGATGGGCTACCCGTGACAGCCGATGTGGCATTGGGCAACCTGGTATTCACCGATGAATCGTGTCGCGGGTATAACAGCCTGATGCACGTCTCCCCGGTTTATCGAAGCGAGACCGATCGACAAGCATTGCTTGAGGGTGTGAACAAAGGGCAGTTATCAATTTGTTCTAATCATTTACCTCAAGACTTAGCCGCTAAAATGGCGCCTTTTTCTGCCAGTGAAGTGGGCATCAACAGCTTAGACAATTTCACTCAAGTACTATTAAGCTTGGTTGAGAAAAATGAGCTGACCCTAGAAGCGGCCATCAAAGCGGTGACCTCATTACCAGCCAACGTGTTGAGTAAACCATTAGGCAGTATTGCACTCGAGCAGCGCGCCGACTTATGCATCGTCAACATGCAACAAGACGTCATGACAGATAGCCAAAGCCTGAGCTCAAAAGGCCGCAATAACCCTTGGTTAGATAAACCCTTTAAAGGTGCGGTCACACACACCATTAATGGCGGTCATATCGTATTCCAACGCTAAACCGTGCGATCATAAAAAAGCCAAGCTTGAGTGATTCACTGAAGCTTGGCTTTTTTTGTTTGCTAAAACGTAAACGTTACTTATGTATAGCTTACATTTATGGCAGACATATTTTCCCGTCATCTAACCACACCTGCTCATGCAAGGTGGTTTGTTTTTGTAAATATATAATTTTAGATAACAAACAATTGCGCACACCGTTTTCAATAAACAAACTATGATAATGACGCACAAACTGTTGTGCTTCGTTCACACTTTGCAGTACCAAAGCCGTCTGTATATATTTCTCTTGTTCATGCTCACCCGACAGTGCAGCACTGCTTCGATCACGAAATGCAGCTTCTAAAAACGCAATATCTTTCTCAACCTGCTCATCTGCTTGGGATGCAATTTCTTGATATTGAAAAAACACATAACCCACTGCAAACAGCAAACCTACTAATATGACCGTTACTATTTTATTCATCACATGCTCTTTAAAAACTGACGGATTATCTGCCAATAAAAAGCCACCGTTAAGAACAGGTAATCATGATCACCTGTCTTAGCGATGGCACTGTTAGCTGAATTAATCTTGTTGAATGGTTAAACCTTTGGTTGCTGATGAAAGCTGATCTGGGTCTTCTGAAGCCAGTTTAATCATCAAGCGTAAATCATTGGCGCTGTCTGCATGATTCAATGCATCTTCATATGTAATTTCACCGGCTTGATACAAGTTATATAAACCCTGATCAAAGGTTTGCATGCCCAACTCTGTGGATTTACTCATTAAGGCTTTCAGCTCATGCACTTCACCTTTACGAATTAAATCTTGCACCAATGGGGTATTCAACAAGACTTCAACCACCGCTCGACGGCCTTTACCATCTGGGGTTGGAATCAACTGCTGAGCCACAATGGCTTTTAGGTTTAATGACAAGTCCATCCAGATTTGTGCGTGCTGATCAGACGGGAAGAAGTGGATCACACGGTCCAATGCTTGGTTGGCATTGTTCGCATGCAGAGTTGCCAAACATAGGTGACCGGTTTCTGCGAACGTCACTGCGTGGTTCATGGTTTGGGCGCTACGCACCTCACCAATCATGATCACATCCGGGGCTTGGCGTAGCGTATTTTTTAACGCGATCTCAAAACTGTCGGTATCCAAACCCACTTCTCGCTGAGTCACGATGCAACCTTGGTGCTGATGCATGTATTCAATGGGGTCTTCAATGGAAATAATATGACCGCGGCTATTTTGATTACGGTAACCAATCATGGATGCCAACGAGGTGGATTTACCCGCACCGGTTGCCCCCACAAATAAAACCAACCCCCGCTTGCTCATGGCGATTTCTTTGATGATCTCAGGCAAACCCAACTGCTCTATTTGCGGAATCTTGGTTTCAATTCGACGCAACACCACACCCGCAAGGTTGCGTTGAAAAAAAGCACTCGCACGAAAACGACCCACGCCACTGGCACTGACCGCAAAGTTCAGCTCTTTTTTGGCTTCAAACTCTTGAATTTGATCACGGCTCATAATGCCGTAAATGATCTCTTTGGTTTGCTCTGGACTAAGAGGCGTCTTAGTCACGGCATGAATACGACCATGCACTTTCATACTTGGTGGCATGCCGGCTGTAATGAATAAGTCGGAGGCGCTTTTCTCCACCATTAAGCGTAATAGCTTATCGATTTCCATTGTATGTCCTTCTCACAATACTTCGCTGTGAGTTATTTTTATTAAAATTGCTCAGGTGTTTTCGCTTTTTCACGGGCGGCTTCTGGTGTCACGATGCCCTTTTGTACAAGGTTCTTAAGGCTTTGGTCCATGGTGATCATTCCCAGCGCACTACCCGTTTGGATGGCGCTGTACATCTGCGCGACCTTGTCTTCACGAATCAAATTTCGAATGGCGGGTGTGCCCACCATAATCTCATGGGCCGCCACACGGCCGCCGCCTTTTTTCTTCAATAGACACTGAGAAATAACCCCTTGTAGGGATTCCGATAGCATGGAACGGACCATGGATTTTTCTTCCGCTGGGAATACATCCACAATACGGTCAATGGTTTTTGCAGCGCTGGTGGTGTGCAGGGTACCAAATACACAGTGACCGGTTTCCGCTGCGGTTAACGCTAGGCGAATGGTTTCTAAGTCACGCATCTCACCAACCAGTATAACGTCTGGGTCTTCACGAAGGGCTGAACGCAGGGCTTCGTTAAAACCAAGCGTGTCTCGGTGCACTTCACGTTGGTTAATAAGGGATTTTTTACTTTGGTGTACAAATTCGATGGGGTCTTCAACCGTCAAGATGTGCTTATAAAAGTTGTCATTTAGGTAATCCAGCATGGCCGCAAGGGTGGTGGATTTACCCGAACCCGTAGGGCCCGTTACCAGCACCAAACCACGAGGCTTAACCGCTAGATCCTTAAAGATTTGGCCCATACCCAGATCATCACAGGTTAGTACCTTGGATGGGATGGTACGAAATACCGCACCCGCACCACGGTTTTGATTAAAGGCGTTAACACGGAAACGCGCCACACCGGGCACTTCAAAGGAGTAATCCGTCTCTAGGAACTCTTCAAAATCTTTACGCTGCTTATCGTTCATGATGTCGTACACAAGAGCGTGTACTTCTTTGTGACTTAAGGCTGGCAGGTTGATGCGACGAACCTCGCCGTCCACACGGATCATTGGGGGTAAACCGGCTGACAAATGTAAGTCTGAAGCCCCTTGTTTGGCCGAAAACGCTAATAATTCCGTGATATCCATGAAACTGATGCTCCGCTATTTGAACGCTAAACAGGCTTAGTTTAGTTCATCCTGAATCCTGTACGTGCGATAATGCGCAAAACGTGCCGACATCCTGCTGGCCGTTGCTATTTTTATGATTAAATTAGCCCAACATTGTAACCAGACCTGAAAATAAAACCATGACAGATTTAGAATCTAGCAACAATTTAGTTCAGCGTTATCAAGCGGTTCACAGTGAAGTGGATGACCTTGCCAAGCAGCATCAACATCCGGTGACATTGCTCGCAGTATCGAAAAAACACAGTGCTGAGGCCATTGCTCAAATTCATCAGCAAGGGCAAACCTGTTTTGCCGAAAACTACGTGCAAGAAGGGGTCGATAAAGTAAATGCTTTATCTGATTTAAACATAGAATGGCATTTTATTGGGCCCATACAATCCAATAAAACCCGCCCGGTGGCTGAACACTTTGACTGGGTGCAAACGGTTGATCGAGAGAAAATTGCTCAGCGCTTAAATGAACAACGCCCTGAGCACTTAGCGCCGTTAAATGTATTGATACAAGTGAATATTAGCGCCCAAGACAGTAAATCTGGCATTGCATTGAACGCTGTTTCAAACCTAGCCACATTCATTGCATCCCAACCCAAATTAGTTTTACGCGGCTTGATGTGCATTCCAGCACCTTTGGATGACGCACAATTAAAAGAAGAATTGATCGCCATGCATCAGGCGTTTACTCAGTTAAAATCGGAATATCAAACCGTTGATACTCTCTCCATGGGTATGAGCGGTGATTGCGCACTGGCCATCGAATGCGGCAGTAACATGGTGCGAATTGGTACCGCCATATTTGGTCAGCGCAATTAATACTCAATATTAATGAAGGAATGAACATGACAAAGATTGCATTTATCGGTGGCGGTAATATGGCGAGCGCCATCCTAGGCGGCTTAATTGAAAACGGCTATAACAGCCAAGACATCTTCGTCAGTGACCCTAGTCAAGAAAAACTCGATGAGCTTGGTCAACAGTTTTCAGTGCAAACCAATACCGATAATGAGTCCGTGATTAAGCAAGCGGATGTGGTGGTTTTAGCGATTAAGCCACAAGTGATGCAGGCCGTTATCAGCCCATTGAAGGACATTTTAAACACGACCAACCCATTGGTGATTTCTGTGGCCGCTGGCATCAGTTTAGACAGCCTTGCGAAATGGACCGATGACGGTTTATCCATCGTACGCTGCATGCCTAATACGCCGGCCCTTGTACAACAAGGTGCCAGCGGCTTGCTTGCCAACCGTAACGTGAGCGATCAACAAAAACAACTAACGGATGACATTTTAAGCGCAGTCGGTTTGAGTGTTTGGGTCAATAGCGAAACGGAATTGGATGTCGTGACGGCGTTATCAGGAAGCGGCCCTGCTTATTTCTTTTTGTTTATTGAATCCATGATCTCAGCGAGCACACAATTAGGTTTAACCGCCGACACAGCCAAAACCCTAGCCCTACAAACTGCACTTGGCGCGGCCACCATGGCCAGTAAAAGTGAGTTTGAACCGGCCCAGCTGCGCAAAAATGTGACATCGCCAAACGGCACAACTGAGCAGGCAATCTTAAGTTTTCAAAAACAAGGCTTAGAAAACACAGTGAAAACCGCCATGGAAGCCGCGTTTAATCGCAGTGTTGAATTAAGCAAAGAGCTGAGTCAATAATATCGGCGATCGGGCTCATACGTGAGCCCTATATTCTTGCCTAGTATTTAAAGGTAGGTCTTATGCGCTTGCTTTAAGTTGTTGAACGGGTGCCTTAAACGTTAAGCTCAAGTGAAACCCACTGCCCTCATGTAAAACCACATCACCTTCGAGCACTCGATGCACAAGGTTATAAATACGGTATAAACCTAAGCCTGCGTGATCACTGCTGCCGCGCTTGGTGGTGACAAATGGATCAAACGCATGCTTGGCCACATCTGGTGCGAGCCCCTGACCGTTGTCTTGATAATCAAATCGCAACACATCATCTTTTAATTCTGTGACACTAATACTGATTTTTTTATGAATATGCTGCGCCGAAAAGCCATGCACCATGGTGTTTTCTAATAATTGTTCCATGATGATATTCCAAGCGGCCGGATAGCTTTCAATACTTAAATCCTCTGGGCAGTCCAATTCAATTTGTACATCTTGGCCAATGAACAAATGACTGTGCAGGCTTAACTCCAGGTGCTGCTTTAAATTCATCCGCACTTTATCGGCGTGGGCCACGGATACTAATTTAAAGCGTCGAACGAGGTTCGACATTTTTTGCAGATTATGGGTCACGATCTGCAACAGTTGCTGACTATCACTGATGAACTGGTTAAACGTATCGCGGGTTAGGCTGCGGCGCTGCATCTCACCATCAACCCCATCTAATATCTCTTTAATGTGGCTAACTGAAGTGATGTTGACACCTAAAGGCGTGTTAATTTCATGGGCGACGCCTGTCACCAATTGCTCAATTGAGGTGAGCCGCTCTTGCTCCATGTAATCACGCATGTTCTGCGCATCAATACGCTCACGAATATCCGTCACATAGGCTTCGATATACTGCTCTCCAGACTCCTCATATAAATGCAAACTGACCGAACAGGTAATCACCTCGCCAGTGGCATCTTTCAACCCCATTTCTTTATCGAGCACTTTTTTGTGCGTAAGTAACTGTTGCTTGATTTGTTTATGGTCGGTAATAACGTTGCTCAATACATGGGCGTATTTCAGCGTGTCATCTTGAGAAGAAAACCCCAGCATGCGCGTCAACATAGGGTTAGCCGCTACCAATTTGCCATGCAGGTCGAAACGCACAATACCAATTGGCGCTTGATCAAATAGTTCTTGGAACAATTTCCGATTATGCATGGCATCATTGACGGCGCGCATCTTATCGTTACGCTCTTTTGCGATTCTCTGAGCCAGAGCTAGGGATAAAATAACCACTTCAATCACGCCGCCCAACAAACCTGCGTTACGCGTCACAAGATTACTTTCTACCAACCCCAAAGAAGCTAAGGACAAAACCGCCAGCCCCGACAACAACATAAACCAAGCAAACGTGTACAAGCGCGCAAGGGGGACTTTTTTGTAACTTAAATACAATCCCATTAACAACATGCCTATGGATAAGATCACACTTAAGGTGTTGAGCACGACAATCGAAAGGGCAATCCCCATAACAGGAATACAAATTAGAAATAACGCCGCTAGATAACCCGCTAAACGATAAAACCAAAGCACGTGAGGCGCATGCTTTTTGATGTCTAATAAATAATAGGGAAAGAACAAAGACGGGATAATTAAAAAGCCGGATAACAAAGGCAAAAATATACGATTTAGCTCAGGTGAGTCAGGCCATAAATAATAATAACCGTCACCGGTGAGGGTTAACACAAAGCCTAAAAATGTCATCACATACAGTACGTACACATAATACGCTTTATCACGCATGCTCACGGCTAAACAAAAATTATACAGGGCCATAACCAAAAGAACGCCATAGATCAGCCCAGAAAAAATGCCCTGCATGTGCACGCTGCTTTGATGTTCTTCCTCACTCAGCAGGTCTAATGTGAGCACCATGGCATTTAAACTTTTGACACGGGCATACACCCACTTCACTTCATTGCCCGCTAACGAAACCTTAATGGCCGGGTGTTTATCCATTAACGCACCAAAGCTTCGACTGCGCATGTCGCCCATGCGCCAAGCTTCTATTAATTGATAATCGGCGGTGACTTCATAAAAATCCACTTCATCGTGGGATGGGTAAGTAAAACGTAAAATCGTAGACCGTTCAGATGGGGCAGTATTTTTTAAACGCACACGAAGCCAGAACTCTCCTTCGCGAAAACCATGGCTGCCAAACGCAGCGACTTTCGTCCAATGGCGTTCATCTTGGGTTTGAATATCGGAAAGGGATAGGGGCTCATCGCTGTACTGATAAGCGTACTCGGCTTGAATGGTTGCTGACGACGCGTGCACACTGGTGGCTAGCATCATCCAGCACAACAACCACATAACTCTTAACTGCATAAACTCAATAACTTCCTTTTCTGCCCAATTGGGCCAAATCGTTTTTCCGTTAACTCAGATTAAATGAGTAGTCCGCGCTCTGCCATAGAGAGTACGTCATTATCCCCAACAATAAAGTGATCCAGTACCCGCACGTCCACTAACTGCAACGCTTGCTGCAGTTTATGGGTGATTCGCTCATCACTGATGCTTGGCTCGGCAATACCTGAAGGATGATTATGGGCAAAAATCACTGCCGCTGCGTTGTGGGACAGAACCTGTTTCACCACTTCTCTAGGGTAGACGCTCGCACCGTCTATTGTGCCACGAAACAGTTCATCATAGGAAATAAGACGGTGCTGGTTATCTAAGAATAGACAGGCAAACACTTCATGGGGCAAATGCCTTAGTCGACTGGTCAAATACTGGCGAACCGCATTGGGCTCGGTAAAGGCCTCCGGCTTGTCCAGTCCTTGCAGCAAGTGACGACGTGCCATTTCTAGCACTGCCTGTAGCTGGGCGAACTTGGCAGGGCCCAATCCCAGGTGTTCACAGAACTCCGCCTGACTGGCTTCCAGTAAGGGGCGCAAACCATTAAAGCGCTGAAGTAGATGTCGTGCGAGATCCACCGCGGTCATGCCGCTAATGCCTGTGCGTAAAAAAATCGCTAATAATTCCGCGTCACTCAAGGCATCCGGTCCTTTTGTGAGCAATTTCTCCCGTGGTCGTTCATCCACAGGCCAATCTGTGATGGCCATATCGTCTCTCTTATTCATCCATGAATCAGTTTGTTGTTATACTGCGCCAAGGTTCAAGGAGCAAGTATGCAAAGGCTAACCAACAAACGTATTTTACTGGGGATCACAGGTGGCATCGCTGCCTATAAAACCGCTGAGCTGGTGCGCGCATTGGTGACCAATGGTGCTGATGTTCGAGTGGTCATGACCGACGGGGCAAAAGAGTTTATTACCCCGCTTACCCTGCAAGCCCTCTCAGGTAACCCTGTGCACCATAGCTTGCTCGACCCTGAAGCCGAAGCCGGTATGGGTCACATTGAACTAGCCAAATGGGCCGACTTTATTTTAGTGGCCCCAGCCAGTGCCAATTTCATTGCTCGCTTAACCAGTGGCATGGGCAATGACTTGCTCACCACCTTGTGTTTGGCCAGTGTCGCACCTTTAGCCATCGCTCCTGCTATGAACCAAGCCATGTGGGCCGACCCCGTCACGCAGAATAACCTTAAAACCTTGCTTGAGCTGAAACCGGTTCAAATCTGGGGACCCAATCAAGGCGAGCAAGCCTGTGGTGATGTGGGCCCTGGCCGCATGCTGGAGCCATTGGAATTAGCCGCCCGACTGTCTGAACAGTTTGAGCGAAAAATATTGTCTGGTAAAACCATCACCATAACCGCTGGCCCGACCCGCGAGTCCATTGACCCAGTGCGTTACATCAGCAACCACAGCAGTGGCAAAATGGGCTTTGCTTTGGCTCGAGCGGCTCAAGAAGCCGGTGCCAAAGTTAACCTGGTGTGTGGTCCAGTGCACCTGCCGACCCCAGAGCGAGTGCATCGCAGTAATGTAGAAAGCGCTCAAGACATGCTAGAAGCCGTCATGGCTCTGCTGCCTGAAACGGATATTTTCATTGGTGCCGCCGCCGTGGCCGATTATCGGCCGGCCGATGTCAGCGATCAAAAGATCAAGAAGAACCAAGATGACATGCACATTCACCTAGTGAAAAATCCTGACATCATTGCCACCGTGGCCGCTCAAGAAAACAAACCATTTTGCGTGGGCTTTGCTGCCGAAACCCAAGATGTGGTGAGCTATGCACGGGGCAAACTAGAAAAGAAAAAATTAAACATGGTCGTCGCCAACGATGTGAGTTCACAACACATTGGCTTTAACAGTGACGACAACGCCATCATCATTATTGATGAAGCCGCCTCCACAGAATACGGCCAAGCGAGTAAATATGTGTTGTCACAGAAAATACTCGAGCATATTGCCGCCAAGATTTAACTATTTTTAGGAATCACCATGAAAAAACGTTTTCAAGTTAAAGTATTAGATAAACGCCTAGGCACTGACATTCCCATGCCCCATTACGGCACTGAAGGCAGCGCCGGTTTGGATTTACGCGCTTGTTTAGAAGACACCTTGGTATTGCAACCTGGCGAAACCAAATTAATTCCAACGGGCCTATCTATCTACATTGAAGATACAGGCCTGGCTGCCATGATCTTGCCTCGCAGTGGCTTAGGTCATAAGCACGGTATTGTGCTGGGTAACCTGGTGGGATTAATTGATAGTGATTACCAAGGGGAATTAATGGTAAGTTGTTGGAATCGTGGAGACACCGCTTTCACTATGGAAGTCGGTGAGCGTATTGCACAATTGGTCATTGTGCCCGTGGTCCAAGCTGAATTTGATTTCGTCAGTGAGTTTGAAGCCACCGACCGTGGCGAAGGCGGTTTTGGTTCCACTGGCACCAAATAGTTTTTGTTTGCAGGATGCATATGACACCCATTGCCCAAGCTATATTTCGTGAATACGACATTCGCGGCGAATACCCAAGTAAATTAAATGAGCAAACTGCTCAGTTAATTGGTAAGGCCTTGGGCAGTGAAATTATCCAAGCCGGGCAACAACAATGTTATGTCGCCTGGGATGGCCGTTTATCGAGCCCATCACTGCGAGACGCTTTGGTCAGCGGTATTTGCAGCACAGGCTGCAACGTTAATTTGATTGGCGCATGCCCAACCGCCGTGGCATTTTGGACCATCAAACACAACGGCCAAAGCTGCGCCATGATCACTGGCAGTCATAATCCTAAACAAGACAACGGCATTAAGATTGCCGTGGCAGGCAGCCCACGCAGTGGCGAAGACATCCAAGTATTACTCTCACGCATCAAATTAGACCTGTTTAAAACCGGTCAAGGTCACATCAATGACGCCAGCCATTTAATTGATGATTACCAACAACGCATTTCTCAACAGTTGCAACTGAAACGGCCATTAAAAGTCGTATTGGATGGGGGCAATGGCATTGGCGGGCCGATGGCCAGCACAGCCTTAAAGCAAATGGGCGCGCAGGTTATCGAAATTGCATGTGATGTGGATGGTCATTTTCCACTGCACCACCCAGACCCTGCGAAACTTAAAAACCTTAAATGGTTACAAGAGGGGGTCAAGCAGCACCAAGCGGATCTAGGTATTGCCCTAGACGGTGACGCCGACAGAATCGGTGTGGTTGATCATACCGGCCAAGCCATTTTACCGGACCGCTTAAGCTTGCTCTTTATCGAAGACATCCTTAAACGCCAAGGCAAACAAACCATTTTGTTTGATGTTAAGTGCACCGAATTGCTCACCACGTTTACCCAGCAATGGGGAGGCGAGCCTAAGATGATTGCCACCGGCCATACCAGTATGAAACGGGCCATCAAAGAAACCGGTGCGGCGTTTGCGACCGAGCTCAGTGGCCATATTTTATTTAACGACGAAGACGGTGTGGGTGTTGATGATGGCATTTATGCAGGCTTACGCTTATGTCATTTAATCAGCCAAAGCTCGGCAAGTTTGCACCAACGCTTAGCTGCATTTCCTAACCCAAGCGCCACCGAAGAGATCCAAATTCCCGTGCATGAAGACGACAAGTTTTCCATCATGAACATTTTGCAAAGCAGCTGCTTTTCGGATCAAGATGTCACCCGTATTGACGGGCTTCGAGTGCGCTTTAAAAGCGGCTGGGTATTAGTGCGCGCAAGCAACACAACTCCATGCTTAACCGTGCGTTTCGAGGCAACACAGGCCGCTGATTTAGCGCCACTGATCGAACTCACCATTGCACAGCTGCATAAACATGTGCCGCAACTGAATTTAACCGAACTGCAAGCTCTGGCTCAAGAACCTAGCTGCGCACATTAAGCGGTATGATTTCCAAACACCCTAGGTATAATGTGCACACTTACCACCACTCACTTTAAACCCAATGCGATTTGCCATGCCTTTAACTCGTGATGACGCCTTTAATATCGCTAAAGTATTAAGCGAAGCCCTTCCTTATATTCAGCGCTTTGTGGGTAAAACCATAGTCGTGAAATATGGCGGTAACGCCATGACGGAAGAACATCTAAAAAACAGCTTTGCTCGCGATATGGTGATGCTGAAACTCATTGGTATTAATCCAATTGTTGTTCATGGTGGCGGCCCGCAAATTGGCGATCTGCTGGACAAGCTCAACATTGAAAGCCACTTTGTGAATGGCATGCGCGTCACCACGAGCCAAGCCATGGACGTTGTGGAAATGGTATTAGGTGGCCTAGTGAATAAAGACATCGTTAATTTAATCAATCAAAACGGTGGCGAAGCCATTGGCTTAACGGGTAAAGATGGTCAATTAATTAAAGCGAAAAAGCTAAAAGTTACCCACAAAACACCGGAAATGCAGACGCCTGAAATTATCGACATAGGTCACGTGGGTGAAGTGGCTAAAATCAACACCAAGGTTTTAGAGATGTTGGCCAGTTCGGACATCATTCCGGTGATTGCACCAATCGGTGTGGGTGAAAACGGCGAGTCTTACAATATCAATGCTGACTTAGTGGCGGGCAAAGTCGCCGAAGCAGTCAAAGCTGAAAAATTATTACTGCTCACCAATATTGCAGGACTAATGGATAAAAACGGCCAAATACTCACCGGCCTGACCACAGAACAAGTGGATGGTTTAATCGAAGACGGTACTATTTATGGCGGTATGCTACCTAAGATTCAATGCGCACTTGATGCAGTTAAAGGCGGCGTGACCAGCGCACACATAATTGATGGTCGGGTGAGCCACAGCACCATGCTTGAAATCTTTACCGATGAAGGTGTGGGCACCCTAATCACTAACGATTAAACAAAATACGACACACAGGGTGGGAAAACCGGACATTCGCTTTCGGCTTTTCCACTTAATCACAACCAGATCACGAAAACTGTCATTAGCCATTGCGAGTTAGTGGTTAGCGCATTAGGATTGGACTTCTTTGTGATTCAAGCAAAATATACGTATGACGGAATCCCCACAAAAACCTTCTCGTAAGCAGCAGATCTTGCAGGCGCTTGCGCACATGCTTGAAATAAATCCCGGTGCTCGTATTACCACGGCCAACCTTGCAAAAGAAGTGGGCGTCAGTGAAGCGGCCCTGTACCGCCACTTCCCGAGTAAAGCCAAAATGTTTGAAGGCTTAATCGAGTTTATTGAAGCGACTATTTTCACACGCATTAACCGTATTCGTTCTGAGCATGACAGCACCTTGTCACGACTGGAACATGCCATGACCTTGATCTTAACGTTTGCCGAAAAAAATCCAGGCATGTGCCGCATTTTAACGGGCGATGCCTTATCCGGTGAAACTGAGCGCTTACGTGCGCGTATCGCACAATTTTTTGAACGACTCGAAACCCAGCTAAAACAAATTTTGCGTGAAAGTGAGCTGCGCGATAACAAGATGCCGCGCATTGAAGATGGCGCCTGCGCCAACATGTTACTGGCCATCATCGAAGGGCGTATTCGTCAGTATGTGCGCACGGAGTTCAAAACGCATCCATTAACTCACTGGAACAATCAATGGAGTTTTCTGGCAGCCAGCTTATTGGTCGACCAACGTCAGGTGACGCCCGTTTAGTAGACTGAATACAGATATAAAGCCCATAAAAAAACCAGAGCATTGCTCTGGTTTTTTCGTTGCGTGCTCTGTACACGTACTTCAAAGCGCGGCTTAAACCCCGTACTGATCACGGTAAGCTTTAATAGCAGGGAAGTGCTGTTTAAATGCATCTTGTTGCCCAACAAATTCCATCACTTGCTCAAGCTTCACAATGCTAATCACTGGAATACCGTAATCGCGCTCCACTTCTTGAATGGCCGATAACTCGCCTTTGCCTTTTTCTTGGCGATCCAAAGCAATCACCACACCAGCCGGCTTGGCATTGGGCTGCTCTTCTAACAAGGTCATCACTTCCCGAATCGCCGTGCCTGCAGTGATCACGTCATCAATGATTAGAATGTTGCCTTCTAGCGGCGCGCCCACTAAAGACCCCCCTTCACCATGGGCCTTTTTTTCTTTGCGGTTAAACGCATAAGGGGTTTCACGGTCAAAGTTTTCTGACAAGCTCATGGCGGTGGTCGCCGCTAAAGGGATGCCTTTATAAGCTGGGCCAAAGAGGACATCCATATCAATACCAGAGTTCACAATGGCGGCGGCATAGCTTTTCGCCAAAGTGGACATGGCCTTGCCTGAATTAAATAGGCCGGCGTTAAAGAAGTACGGGCTGATGCGGCCGGATTTCAATTCAAACTCGCCAAACTTCAATACACCTTGCTCGATGGCAAATTCAATAAACGCCTTTTGATAATCCTGCATGATCCCAACCACTGTCTAAACTAAAGTAATGTGACTCCAGCATAGCTGAAGTCCGCCAATTTTGGTCTATCTGTGCTAATTGCTTGGCACAAATTCGGGTATTTTAACGGCTAATACTATAATTCCCATCATAGACTGCAAAAATAAGCACAAAAACCGCCCAAGGCCTTGATACCACTTGATTTGAACCACTTTTAGTATGATTGCTTAACGATCCTATTGCGGGAATAGTTAATTCACCAAAAAGTGGTTTTTAGAGATGTTAGCCTACTCAAAACTGAGTATCATAGCCGCCTCGAAAAACAGGGAGCCTTTATGAAGGTTATAAACGTACAAGTTAACGGACTAGAAGCCGCGGTCGCAAACGGTTTCTATGATTGGCTAGCCGAGCATGATGCGGACGTTGTCTGTGTACAAAACCTGAAAGCAAAAGAATATCAGCTAAGCGATGCAGTGGTTTACCCAGAAAACTTTAATGCGTATTTTTTCGATGGTGAGCCTGATAATTACAGTGGCGTTGCCATCCTGACGCGTGACATGCCTAAAGCCATCATGACCGGCTTAGCATTTGAGTCGTGTGATCGTTATGGTCGTTATATTCAAGCGGATTTTGAGCAAGTTTCCATTGGTTCTATTTTGTTCCCCGTTGAAGATGAGCACAATACGTTAGAAGATAAGCTCGCATTTCAGCAGCAATTCATTGAGCACTTGAAGAAAACCAAGCGTAAACGTCGCGAATTTATTTTTGCTGGTTTCTTTGGCGTTGCCCATAAATCGGTTGATATTTCAGACTGGAAAGCCGCTCAAAACCAACCCGGTTTCTTGCCTGAAGAACAAGCCTTCATGGATCAAGTGACAGGCCCGCTGGAGTTTGTGGATGCGTTTCGTGAAGCCAACTTTGGTGAAAACCAGTTTACCTGGTGGCCAGATGAGGAATCGGCCCGTCGCAATCAAAATGGCTGGCGTTTAGATTACCAAATCTGCACCCCTGAGCTGCGCCAGTACATTGTAGATGCCAAGGTTTTCCGTGACCCTATCTGCGGCCAGCATGGTGCCACGATGATCGAATACGAGATAGATTGAACCCTATCTCACCCATAAAAAAAGCCCGCTTGAGCGGGCTTTTTTTATGGGTGTTAAGTGCGATTATTCGGCGTTATTTTCAGCCATGGATTTAATGGCTAAGGTTCGCATATCTCCGTAATAGCCCACCGCATGACCTGCGATGGCGTCGGTATCTGTCATAAACATAATGCTGTCGATCTCCTTAATTGACTCACCAAACAGCTTCTGCCAATCCTTTTGAATATGTCGATGCAAGGTCTGCCACTTCATGGTGGTTTGTCCATCACCACTGACCACCAAAACATGATTATTGGCATCCAAAGCCCAGTGGCTTTCGATAGGCTGAGAATGTGACCACACATAATGAATCGACTTGGCGTCACCAAACAATGGCTTGCGGCTCACCACAAGGCGCAGAACAAAGTCATTACCAGCGGTTTCTCGCTCATTAAAGTCCGATTGTTTGCTCTCGATGCCTTGCTCATTCATGACCAAAGCATAAGGCGTGAATTCCGCTGTCCACTGCCATTGCAGCACAGGGGTTTTATCAAGGTTGATGGACTTACGGTACTCGAAGCCAGAAGCGGACTTCACGCTTTCGGCACGCAATACCACGCCCTGCTCCATATCCATAATGGGCTGATACTGGGTTTCACCCACGAACGTGACGCCGCTCCAGTTGTCTAAATTTCCCTCGATCAATAATGGTTTCGCCATGACAAAGGCACTGCTGAAACAACCCACTATGATCCCTATGACAATTTTCATCCTTGTCCTCTCGTTATTATTTTTATTGTTTAATGACTAGCCAACCACCTTAGACCGAGCGATGAAACGGCGCAATAGCCAGAACCTGGGTGCCATCAAAGCTGTCAGCTTATGACCAAAGAAAAAACCGCTTTTTAGAGAAGCATCACTTTTCCTTAGCCAGAAATAAAAAAACCCAGCTTAGCTGGGTTGTGTTTACTCACTCACGCCAATTAAATTGGGCGAGAGCCATAATTAGAAGTGGGTTTACGCGGTGGATCTGCCATGACATTTGGTTCAATTTCATTGATCGAGCCACCTTTTTTCAAAAAGGCTTCTATTTCATTGTCCATTTTACTGCGCAGTTTTTGGCGCGAAGCAATGGAGCGTAAAACACCTTCTTCAGCACTGCCGATGAATTCCATATCTGGCTGATCAACGGCGGCAATGGCGTCGTTGTGATCGACTTTTTGGGTTTTTTTAGCTTTAGGCATGATAGCTCTCCCATCCTTAAGTTCCGTGAGCAATAAACGCTGCGTACAAATTTATAGTTCAGGAGACGCTATCTGTCAGATATTTAGTTATATCTAATTTCCATTAGCCTTTTGCTTTAAAGGCTATTTTCGAATATTAACCCTGCAAATAGGTGGAAGACGCCAAGGTTTTTTCCAATTCAGCAAGAAAAAACGCTTTCTCTGTGTCATTGAAGCCAGAGCCTTGCAATATGTCGCTGTAAGCACCCTGTAGCTTCGCTATATCAAAGTTAACGTACTGCAATACTTTGGATACCGTATCCCCTTGTTGGGCGGACTGAAGCGCGACATCGCCTTGATCATCGATATACACATCCACAGAATCCGTATCGCCAAATAAATTGTGCAGATCCCCTAAAATTTCTTGATACGCGCCCACCATGAAAAAGCCCATTAAGATATCTTCATGATCCGCATAGCTTGGCATCGGCAGGGTTTTCTCAATGGCTTCCCCTTCAATGTAGTGATCTACTCGGCCATCGCTGTCACAGGTGATGTCTTGAATCACAGCGCGGCGTTCAACAGGTCGATTTAATCCCGTTAACGGTAAGATGGGGAAAATCTGATCAATGCCCCAAGTATCCGGAATCGACTGGAACAAGGAGAAATTCACAAACAATTTATCCGCCTGTGTCTCTTGCAGTAAATTTAATACCTGAGCCTGCCCCTTCGCATTAGGGGATAACTTTTGCGTTAAGCACTGGTTGATCGTATTGGCATAGGCTTCAATTTTCGCGCGCTCTTTTAGACTGATGTTGCCTTGTAGAAACGCACTCTGGCTGTCGGCTAGGTCGTGCTGCACATCGTGATAAGCTTCTAATAAAGAGCGCTTACTTGGGTTGATGATCCGCTGATAAACGTCCCACATGTGATGCACAATGGGTGAGTCACTTTCTAGCGGCGGCTGTACCGTATCGGTCATGGGTTGTTCCCAATCGATGACGTTTGTCAGCAGCACCGCATGGTGAGCGGTGAGCGCACGGCCTGACTCGGTAATGATATCTGGGTGTGGCAAATTCCCCTGAGCAGCGGCTTCTTTGAAGGCATACACCACGTTATTTGCGTATTCGGTCATGCTGTAATTCATCGAACAGAAACTGCGCGAGCGCGTGCCTTCATAGTCAACACCCAAGCCACCGCCCACATCCACGACCCCGATATTCGCCCCTAGAATACATAACTCCGTATAAATACGACCGCATTCACGCAAACCACTTTGGATATCACGAATGTTGGCAATTTGGCTGCCTAAGTGGAAATGCAAAAGCTGCAGGCAGGATAAATCCCCTTGCGCTTTTAACTGTTCAAAGACCTGTAATATTTGATTCGCTGACAGGCCAAACTTCGATTTATCACCACCGGTGTTTTGCCAGTTTCCTTTCCCCACCGAGGCTAAACGGGCGCGTACACCTAAACGCGGAGAAACCCCTAACGCTTTCGCTTCATCCATGATGAGGTCTAATTCAGATACCTTTTCCACCACGAGGTAGACTTTATGACCCAGCTTTTCACCCAACAAAGCCAGGCGAATGTAATTCCGGTCTTTATAGCCATTACATACAATGGTGGCATTGCCTTGTCCGGCCATGGCCAGTACCGCCATGAGTTCAGGCTTACTGCCCGCTTCTAATCCAATGGATTGACCTTGCTGTAATTGACCATTGATCAACTCTTCAACCACGCGACGCTGCTGGTTAACCTTAATCGGATACACACTGGTGTAGATGCCTTCATAATCATGCAGCTGGCTGGCGCTTTTAAAGGCTTTGTTAATGGCGCTGACGCGATCATGCAAAATGGCAGGAAAGCGCATTAATAGAGGTAAGGCTAAACCGTCCTTACTGGCTTTGGCGGCTAGGTCTTTAAAACTCAGCGCAACGTTTTCAAACGGGCTCACCACCACGTCACCATCGGGGTTCACATCAAAAAAACCTTCGCTCCAATGTTCAATGTTGTAAACATCACGCGCTTGCTGAGCATCCGTTTGCATATGGTTTATCCACCTGAGCCTGTGCTTAATTGCACTAAAAGTTTGCACGAGTTAAAAGATTTGCCCTTAATTGCAGCAAATGACCTTTTCCAATTTCAAAAAATTGAGTAAGGTATCGGTCCCCCGCATTAGGTGACAGAGCTAGATTGGTTAACCAATCTAGCTTTGCCTCCTGATCATAGTCTAGCAATGCTGGCCGCGCATTTTATGCATCATGGGCCTTACATCAAGAAATTTATACCTCTTCACCGCTTCTTTCATATAAATACGGCTAAACGCTATCGTGTATGCCTGCTTGTTGCGTTCTTTGTCATTCTACGGGCACAAAAAAAGGAGCCTTAGCTCCTTATTTGATGCAGATATGATTACCAATCAAACTGCTGACTGATCCCTAATACTAGGGAGTAGCCTTTTTTCTGCTGATTAGTCAGCAAGACTTCGAAATCCACTTTCGATGGCATCGCCATCACCACAGAAACCGAGTAGTTCCAAAGCTCTTTGCTTTCGTCTGGGGTCAGCAATCCTGCGGTAAACGCCATACCTGCGTCATCCCAAAACTCATAATTGGCCGCTATTTCTTTGTATTCATAAGTACTGTCGTCATCTTGGTAGACACTTAAACGGTAATCGCTCCAAGCAAGGTTTAAGTTGTACTCAGTATTATCCAGTTTATCGCCACCGCGCTCATAACCGATCACACCGCCGCCTAATGCAACATTACCAAGGTTATAGGCAAAACCACCGTAAGCATTCACTTCGGAGGTATCAAAATCTTCGATGCTACCGGTATACGCCCAAGCACCGGCATACAAGCCAAATGGGCCCGTGTAATCCACGCCACCATTAATCACGATATCGGCATCGCTTTGTTTGACACCACGGAACATATATTTGGTCGCAGACCCAAGGTTCGTTGTGAGTTCCGCGTAGACAGGGCTGGCCATGATGAAGGCCGCTAATACAAGTAAATACTTAGACATTTAACTTTATTCTTAGAGGTGATGATTGCCGCGCACTATAGCAAGTCTTGGCTAGGCATGGAATGTTGAGAATTGGATAGGACAAAATTAAAAAGGTTCCTTGCTTCTTCTATTTTGCTTGGGCCATGAAAAAGCCCCGATGCTTTCGCATCAGGGCTCTTCATATCAATCAGCAAGCTGAAGGATAAATTACTTAGAAGTGAACTCTGGGTACGCTTCCATGCCACACTCGGCAAGGTCAACACCTTCGTACTCTTCTTCTTCGGTTACTCGGATACCCATAACCGCTTTGATGATGCCCCAAACTACGAAGCTTGCTGCAAATACCCAAACAAAGATGGTTACCG
>JBNMQC010000021.1:0-28695 GCA_051277445.1 Bermanella sp.
GTTCATCCTCGATAAAGACCAAAGCGACTATGACGAGCGCCGCAAAGAATACGTAGACCGTTTAGATTTTGAGCTGGATATCATTATTCAAATGGGATTCCCAGGTTACTTCTTAATCGTAATGGACTTTATCCAGTGGGCCAAAGATAACGATGTGCCGGTTGGCCCAGGCCGGGGTTCTGGTGCCGGTTCATTAGTGGCCTATGCGCAAAAAATCACCGATATTGATCCACTGGAATACGACTTACTGTTCGAACGTTTCTTGAACCCCGAACGTGTATCCATGCCCGATTTCGATATCGACTTTTGCATGGAAAAACGGGAAATGGTCATCGATTACGTAGCGGATCATTACGGGCGTGATGCGGTATCGCAAATCGTAACCTACGGCACCATGGCGGCAAAAGCCGTGGTACGTGACGTGGCGCGAGTATTGGGTAAAAGTTATGGTCTGGCCGATAAGCTGTCCAAGATGATTCCAGCGGACCCTGGTATGAAACTGGCGGTGGCGTTCGAGCAAGAAGAAGCACTGCGCGACTTCTTAAAAGAAGACGATGAAGCGTTAGAGATTTGGGAGATGGCCACCAAGCTTGAAGGCATCACCCGTCAAACCGGTAAACACGCCGGTGGTGTGGTCATCGCCCCGACGAAATTAACCGACTTCTCGCCCACATTATGTGACGAAGAAGGTAAGGGTTTGGTGACCCAGTTTGATAAAAACGACGTTGAAAGTGCGGGTCTGGTTAAGTTCGACTTCTTGGGGCTGCGTACCCTGACCATCATTGACTGGGCATTAAAAACCATCAATGCCATTCGCGCAAAAAGTGATTTAGAACCGCTATTCATTGAAGAGATTCCATTAGACGATCCTGCATCGTATGCACTGTTAAAAGAAGCGAAAACCACGGCGGTATTCCAGCTGGAATCACGCGGTATGAAAGACCTGATTCGTCGCTTAGAACCCGACAATATTGAAGAAATGATCGCACTGGTGGCTCTGTTCCGTCCAGGCCCACTTGAGTCAGGAATGGTAGATGACTTTATCAACCGTAAACATGGTCGTGCAGAGGTGGCTTATCCGCATCCGGATTTCCAACACGACAGTTTAAAAGAAATTCTTGAACCCACCTACGGCGTAATCGTTTACCAAGAACAGGTAATGCAGATCGCACAGGTTCTGGCGAACTATACCCTTGGTGGCGCCGACATGTTGCGTAGAGCCATGGGTAAGAAAAAACCAGAAGAAATGGCCAAGCAACGTCAAACCTTCCGCGAGGGTGCTGAGTCCATCAACGTAGATGGCGATCTGGCCATGAAGATCTTCGACCTGGTGGAAAAATTCGCCGGTTACGGCTTTAACAAATCCCACTCCGCCGCGTATGCGGTGGTGTCTTACCAAACCCTTTGGTTAAAAACCCATTACCCAGCGCCGTTTATGGCGGCAGTATTAACCTCCGACATGCAAAACACTGACAAGGTGGTGATTTTCATAGAAGAATGTCGTGAGATGAACATCGAGCTGGTTTTACCGGATGTGAATCAATCTGAATTCGGTTTTACGGTGAATGATGACGGCGCCATTGTATATGGCTTGGGCGCAGTGAAAGGCGTGGGTGAAGGCCCCATTGAAGCCATTATTAAAGCCCGAAATGAAGTGGGTCAGTTCCATGATATTTTCCACTTCTGTAAATCTGTGGATAAAAGTAAGCTCAATAAACGGGTGATGGAAGCGTTAGTGCGCTGTGGAGCATTTGATAAAATTGGCCCGAACCGTTCGGTGCTATTCGCCACCATTGAAGACGCATTAAAAGCGGCGGACCAAAATGCGAAAAACGCCGCCGCGGGCATGATGGATATGTTTGGCGAAGTGGAAGAAGAGGCCAATATTAATCCGTACGATGATTACATGAATAAAGTACGTGATTGGAACCCTAAACAAAAACTGCAAGGTGAAAAAGACACCTTGGGTTTATTTGTTACCGGCCACCCGTTCGACGAATATGAAAAAGAAGTGCGCAAGATGGCGCGTACCAAACTTGCCAATATTCAGGCGGATAAAAAACCACAAAAAATTGCCGGTATCATTGTGGCGCAGCGAGTGATGAAAACCAAACGCGGCGGCAATATGGCCATTCTTACGATTGATGATCGCAGTGGTCGATTAGATGTGCGTTTGTTCAGCGATGTGTACGATAAGTTCCGCGATAAAATGATTGTTGATCACCTTGTGGTGCTTGAAGTGGAAGTGAAGCACGACAACTATAACGATTCATTGGGCGCGAACCTGATTAATATGTGGAACATTAGTGAAGCCCGTTGCAATTTTAGTTCAGGTATTCGCTTGACCTTAAAGCATCATGAACTGGGACAACATTTTATTCGCCAGTTAAATGATACCTTACAGCCTTTCCAAACCGATGGCAGCCCGGTTTTGTTGCACTATCACGGTGAAAGTGCCAAGGCTAATCTACAATTAGGTCAAGAATACAAAGTAGAGCCAAGTGATGACTTACTGTACCGTCTAAAAAGTCACTATGGTGAAGACAATGTTGAATGTTGCTATGACTAATAACAATACCGCGACGAGTAGTGCATGAACCCAAATTATTTAGACTTTGAACAACCCATCGCAGATCTAAAAGCGCGTATTGATGATTTGAAGCATCTGGCCGATGCCGATAACAATATGAATATTGCAGCTGAAATAAGCGGGTTAGAAGAAGAGCTAAATTTTGTTACTCAGCGCGTCTTTTCGCGCATCGACCCGTGGCAAAACGCACAGCTTGCTCGTCACCCTTTGCGCCCCCATAGCGCCGACTATATTCCGCTTATTTTTGATGATTTCGAAGAGCTGCATGGTGACCGTTTATTTGCCGATGATGCCGCCATTATCTGTGGCCCTGCCAAGCTTGATGGTCAAGCGGTGATGGTCATTGCCCAAGAAAAAGGCCGTGACTTAAAAGAAAAAATGCGTCGTAATTTTGCCATGCCTCGCCCAGAAGGGTACCGCAAGGCGGCGCGTATGATGCAAATGGCAGAGCGTTTTAATTTACCTATTATCACCTTCATTGATACACCGGGCGCTTACCCAGGGATTGACGCGGAAGAGCGCGGACAAAGTAACGCTATTGCTGAAAACTTAGCGCTGATGAGCCGTTTACGCACGCCCATTATCTCTACCGTAATTGGTGAGGGTGGCAGTGGTGGTGCCCTAGCCATTGGTGTGTGTGATCAACTGATGATGCTGCAATACAGCACCTATGCCGTGATCAGCCCTGAAGGTTGCGCCTCGATATTATGGAAAAGTGCAAGCCATGCCCAAGAAGCAGCAGCCGCCATGGGGATCACAGCCAGTCGATTATTAGAACTGGGTTTGATTGACCAAATGATTTCAGAGCCTGACGGCGGGGCTCATCGAGACCTTGAACAAGCCGCGATGATTTTAAAACAGGCCCTTAAGCATCAGTTATCGCAATTATTACCCGTTGATCTGGATGCGCTTGTGGCAGCGCGCTTTGAAAAATTCAGAAGCATTGGCCGCCCATTATGAGTTCAACGATTTTGGATGTGCTGGCGGATTGCATTGCGCAATCCAAGCCCAAGCGCATATTGGTTGGCTTCAGTGGCGGGGCGGACTCGTCAGTGCTATTGCATGCCCTTGTGCAATTAAAGTTATCTCAACCGATTATTGCCCTTCATATACATCATGGCTTATCGGCCAATGCAAATGATTGGCAGACCCTTTGTCAGGCGCAGTGCAAAGCGCTGGGCGTAACCTTTATCGCAGAGCGTGCCACGGTGGATACCGACTCAGGCAGCCTAGAGCAAGCGGCTCGCCTTGCCCGTTATGACGTTTTTCAAAAATACGTATTAGCCGGTGATGCTTTGCTGTTGGGGCACCACCAAGATGATCAAATTGAAACCTTCATGATGCGTTTGATGCGCGGCTCAGGCATGACCGGATTAACGGCCATGGAAAGTGAGCGGGCGATGGGGCATGGAACATTACTGCGCCCTTTGCTGGCGGTTAATCGAGAGCAAATAGACGCGTATGCCGCACACTATCAACTGCCTTTCGTGCAGGACGAGTCCAATGATGACCTTGTCTTTGACCGTAACTGGTGGCGCCATGAGATGTTGCCAGTATTAAGTGAGCGTTATCCGCAAGCCAGTCAAAGCATTGTGAAGACCATCAGTATTCTGCAAACTGAACACCGCTTATTAAACGATTTGATTGATCCTATCTACCAAGAAGTGGTTGATAAGCAAGGGCGTTTAGACAGCAACAAGCTAGCTCGCCAGTCTTGGAGCATCCAGTGTCAGTTGATTCGCAAATGGTTAGAGCAGCACAACCGCTACCCTTTATTAGCAGACAAGCAAATTAAAGTGTTACTCAATGATGTGATGAATGCGCGCATCGACGCGGAGCCTGTATTTCGGTGGCAAGACAATGAAGTGCGCCGTCATAATGGCAAGCTCTATGTGATGCCGAGTCTGCCAGAGGTCGATACCAGTGTCTTTGTGCAAAACTTCGATGGTGCCAGTGCGCCGCAATTACCCGCCGGCCAGCTTAAATGGCAACCGGGTCTTGGATTAAAGCCTAGCGAGTACCAATTGGCACTTTACCAAGGTGGGTTAAAAGCGCGGCCGATTAACCGCCCAAACAAAGCCTTGAAGAAATGGTTCCAAGAGTTTGATATCCCCCCTTGGCAGCGTCCTTTCTGGCCTGTGCTACTTAAAAATGGGGAAGTTGTGGCCGTTCCTGGATTATTTGTTTGCCAAGGATACGCCTGCGAACAGGGGTGGCAGTTCAGTTTTCACATCTAGAAAAAACCGAATTGTTTAAAAAATACTCAGCTATTTTCGATTGCCTCTGGTACACAAGACCTAAAAGTGCGACAATGCGCGCCGTAACCAGAGTGTTCCCAATTTCCTATTCGAGTGTGAGCCAAGTATTTGCCTCAACTCTTCTGTGTTAACAGATATAAGCTGCCGTTCCAGGCCAGCTGTGTAGCGGGATGACGGGATCAATGGTCAAAATTTAATTGTGAATGAATTTTGATTGCGCCGTCATTGAGTGCCACTGTGCCTCCCCGTGCCGATCTAGATGTATTCCCCAAAAAGCAGGTTTTTTTGCATGTCTGATACTCCTACTGGCTTCGCCAGTCTTGGTCTACCTTTTAATGTTTTACGTTCTATTGAAGAGCAAGGTTATGAAACGCCTAGCCCGATTCAACAACAAGCGATCCCTCATTTATTAGCTGGCAAAGACGTTTTAGGTCTTGCCCAAACCGGTACCGGTAAAACCGCTGCGTTTACCTTACCTATTTTAGCGCGTACCGATGCCAATGCTCGTACACCTCAAGTGTTGGTATTAGCGCCCACTCGTGAATTGGCTCAGCAAGTGGCGGCTGCCATTGAGTCTTACGCGAAACACATTCCTGGTATTAAAACCACGTGTATTTATGGTGGTCAGGATTTCTCTACTCAGTTCCGTGCATTGAAAAACGGTCCTCAGTTTGTAGTGGGCACCCCTGGTCGAGTGATGGATCACATCCGTCGCGGCACTCTTAAGTTAGATGAAATCAAAGCCGTTGTGCTGGATGAAGCTGACGAAATGCTTCGTATGGGCTTCATCGATGATGTGGATTGGATCCTTGAGCACGTGCCGGCTCAGCGCCAAGTGGCCTTGTTCTCTGCCACCATGCCTCGTCAAATTAAAGAAGTGGCTGAAAAACACTTAAACTCACCGGTTGAAGTGCGTATCGAAAACAAAACTGCCACCAACGACAAAATTGCGCAATCATTTTGGTTAGTACGTGAGACCGACAAGAACGAAGGTCTGCTACGTATTTGTGAAACCCAAGATATGGATGCCATGATGATTTTCGTGCGCACCAAACAAGCCACTGAAGAAGTTGCAGACTACTTACGTAACGCCGGTTACAAGTGTGAAGCCCTGAACGGTGATGTTGCACAGGCACAACGTGAACGTGCAGTGGATCGCTTGAAAAAAGGTCAAATTGACATCGTAGTGGCAACGGACGTTGCGGCACGTGGTCTAGACGTTGAACGTATCAGCCACGTGATTAACTATGACATCCCTTACGATGCTGAATCATACGTTCACCGTATCGGTCGTACGGGTCGTGCGGGACGTACCGGTAGCGCTATCTTGTTTGTACGCCCACGTGAGCGTCGCATGTTAAGCACCATCGAGCGTGTAACTCGTCAAAAAATTGCAGAAATGCAATTGCCAAGTGCAGATGACGTGAACGCAAAACGTCGTGAACGTTTTAAAGCGCGCATTTTAGCGAGCGTGGGTGGTTTGGATACTGAAATCTTCAAATCCATCATTGAAGAAGTGATTGCTGAAAACGAAAACCTATCTGCGGTTGACGTTGCCGTATCCCTTGCTGAAATGGGTCAAAACGGTAAGCGTTTATTTATTCGTGAAGGTGAGCGTAAGCCTCGTGAATATAAAGAGCGTAATGATCGTGGTGATCGCGGTGGCCGTGAAAGTCGTGGTCGTGGTGAGCGCGGTGAACGTGGCGGTCGTGAAGGACGTGGTCGTGATGCTGATAAGCCATTGGATAAAAAGCCAATGCCGCTTAAAGACAATCCTGACGTTGAAATGAATCGCTACCGTTTAGCGGTGGGTTATAAAGACGGCGTTAAGCCTGGCAACATCGTTGGTGCCATTGCCAACGAAGCGAACATCGAAAGTAAATTCATTGGTCACATTGAAATTTTCGACAGCTTTGCAACGGTTGATTTACCAAGCGGTATGCCAAGCGAAGTGGTTAATCACCTTAAAAAGACCCGTATTTGTGGTCGCCCTTTAAACATTGAAGACATTAATGCGAAAGGTGGTGATGCACCAAAGCGTGTTAAAAAAGAAGGCTACCGAGCTAAAGACGGCAGCGGCACAAAAGCCCGCGATCGTAAGCCAGCTAAGCGCAAAGAAGCATCCGCTGAGTAATATCAGCTAATAAAAAAACCAGCTTTCGAGCTGGTTTTTTTTCGCCTGCATTTTGCGAAGGCTTATCGAGTGACGATGTGTTGATTGATCTTTTTTAGCGTATCAGGGAATTGGTTTAGATACTTCTTAGATATGTACATGGCAAAAGGGCGCTCAGACTCTTGTTGGATGTTATACCGTTCTTTAGGGAAATTCAGAGCATCCAACTGATAAGTAAAAGGGCCTTCTGTGGCGAAGACGGCATCTAATGTTCCGTTGATAAATTGCTCTGCCAGTAACGTAGAAGGTTGCCCATACACTTGAAACCCTCTGCGAATACTTAATCGATAAGAATTGGTTTTAGCCACAGCCCCTATCTTACCCTGGAGTTTCAATTCTCTTGAACCTGCCTCGTAGGGTGCGTCGTTTAATGTGAACCAGCTGTAATAATCCACTAAAATGGGTTTGCTGAACTCGGCGTAACGATCTCGTTCGATATTTTTTGTGCCAATGAAAAAACCATCTATGCTGCCCTTGCGTACTGCTTTAAGGAGAAGAGAATAATTTTCTATATAGATAAACGTGTACTTGATGCCGCTGGCATTTAGGGCTTGCTCAATAGGCTGAATGGCGCTGCCTTTGAACGTGTTATTTTCTAGGTAGGTAAACGGCTTTAATTGAGGCACACCAAGACGCATGGGTTCTTGTGCCAAGCTTGGAACAGTGAAACTTAATAAAACCAATAATACTATCCATTGCATAATATAAAGGGAGGCGGTCTTGCTCTAGTATGGGTGCATTGTTTTAGTTTAGACCTTACGTGGATTTATGCATGAGTAAACGGTATTTAATAACCTGTCTGATCATCGGATGGGCCATCACAGCCTGTGCTTCCCAGTCGTCACAGCCATGGCAGTCAGATCATTATTCGCAGAGTGAAGGCTTTTTTAATCCAGTCCAAATTGAGCAAGATTTCAGCATTGGCCGTTTTTTTACCATTGCCAATCGGTTCCTATTTGAAAAACATGCCAACACCGAGCCCTTTGGCTTGATTCCCATAGAGCCTATCGAGTTAAGCACACTTCAAGCACAACAAGACGATGTGGTTTATCGATTGGGGCACAGCACCATATTGATGAAGCTGTCGGGCAAATACATATTAACCGACCCTATGTTTTCCGAGCGTGCCAGCCCAGTTCAATGGGCTGGGCCAGAGCGTTTTCATCCTGTGCCTATGGATCTGGCTACGATACCTGACATTTTTGCAGTCGTGATTAGTCATGATCATTATGACCATTTAGACGAAGACAGCATCAAACTGTTGGCCGCTAAAACGCAGCATTTCTTTGTGCCGCTTGGCCTTAAAACCTATCTGCTGGATTGGGGTGTAGGCCCAGAGAAAATTCATGAAATGGATTGGTGGCAGGCCCTGCAGCTTGACGGTTATACCTTCACCAGTACGCCGTCACAGCACTTCTCAGGCCGGGGTTTATTTAATCGCAACGGCACCTTGTGGAGTTCTTGGGTGATTCAGTCGCCAAAGCAGCGTATCTTCTTTAGTGGCGATAGCGGCTATTTTGATGGCTTTAAAGCCATTGGCGATCAATTCGGCCCGTTTGATCTGACGATTTTAGAGAACGGTGCCTACAACCCAGATTGGCCACAAGTACACATGTTTCCAGCTGAAACCATTCAGGCTCACCTAGATTTAAAAGGCAAAGCCATGCTGCCTGTGCATAACGGCACCTTCAAATTGGCGTTCCACCCTTGGAAAGACCCACTAGACAAAGTCGCAAGCTTAGGTGAGGCGCAAGGGCTCATGGTTTACACTCCAAAAATGGGTGAAGCCATCTTAGTGGATGCACCTTCACTGTTTGAGAAGTGGTGGCAAGCCATATCGGATGAGTAGGTTTGGGCGCAATATGTCTGGTATTTTCGACTTAAGGCATAAAAAGACGCGTAATTATGCAAGTTGGCGTGAAATGACTTGCTTATGGAATAAAGCGGACTATTTTTAAGTTCAAAGGTTAGGGAATACCGACACGGAATCACGCAGTTAAGGACGATTGCAAACAGGATGTGAAGGACGAAATAGGGAATAAGCCAGGATGGCTAAGTCAGGATGACAACCTAGGGTGAAACAAAAAGGGTAGGTGCGAAAGCGTCTACCCTTTTTTATTGGGCAAACCCATTAGCGGTTATGATAATAAGCGCTAGCATGATGAACCGCTTGGGCATTGGATACATCAGGATGGTTACCCACTTGTTTGGTAGGCTTAACATCTTGCCTGTCACACCAAAGAAAATAACTCAGTCCGATGGATGCAAATAGCGGAAACAGCCAGATCAAAATGATCTGAATTTGCTTTTGGCTGCGATCATAAGCCGGTGCACGGCCGATATACAAAGATGCAAAACAGTTTAAAGTAATGATGATTGCACTAAGAATCAGTAAGCTGTGGTATCCATGATGCGGTTGGGCCCTTGAATAAATAGTGTGCAAATACACATGGCTTTAATAAATGTGAGCCATTTTAGCGGTAAAACCGTACCGGTTAATAGTTTAAATGAGAGTCAATAATGTCTGAATCTAGGTTAATACAATTTCTTACTTACATGGGGGCCGTGCCATTTTATATTGCCTTGTACCTTGCCTTAACGAATCAATCATTGGTTGGCATTAGCGGCAGTCATTGGTTTAAAAGCTATGGCCTGGTGATTTTAAGTTTCATGGCCGGAACCATATGGGGGCAAGTAGTCGATGCAAGTGCTCGAGTAAAACGCTTAGCGCTGGCGTCCAATGGAGTAACCTTGCTGGCTTGGTTTGGTTATTTATTGGTGGATACTCAAGCCGTGCTGACCATTATCGCAACGAGCTTTGTTGCACTGTACATATTAGAGGCCTTGATTATGGATCATGTTAAGCGCCCAGACTTTTATCTTGGCCTACGATTACGCGTCACCGCGCTTGTGGTGCTGGCCCACGGCATCATGCTGTTCACGCTTTAGTGTTAATCAGTTCAGCGTTTTGTTTGTAAATCCTTTATAATTCGCCCCCGATTTTGGCTACACAGGGCAATTTTGTCTTTTAGCCCCATGATTAGCGACAGGTACTGCCATGAAATTCTCATCTTTAGGTCTAGCCCCCGAATTACTGCAAGCCATAGACGCCTGCGGCTATACCGAGATGACGCCAGTGCAAGCGCAAGCCATCGTGCCAGCTCGTCGCGGCAAAGACATTCTGGCGAACGCGCAAACCGGTACAGGCAAAACGGCCGCATTTGCGCTGCCCATCTTGCAGCAAATGATCGACAAGCCCCGCACCAACGATTCAACCAGCCCCCGTGCGGTGATTTTGACCCCAACCCGAGAGTTGGCCGAACAGCTAGCCGAAACCATTGGCGCTTATGCTCAGTTTTTACCGCTTACGGTCACTGCTGTTTATGGTGGCGTTAAAATGGGCGGCCAAGAGCGTAAATTAAAAGCCGGTGTGGATATCTTAATAGGCACCCCTGGGCGCTTAATGGAGCACCTGACTCAGTGTAATGTGGAGCTATCGTCGGCTGAGTTTGTGGTGCTAGATGAAGCGGACCGCATGTTAGATATGGGTTTCATCGATGCGGTTGGGACCATCTTTCAACACGTTGCCAAAAAACGTCAAACCTTATTGTTCTCCGCCACGATTTCTCCTGCCGTAAACGAGCTGGCCCACAAAATTTTACACAATCACCAAGATGTGCGCGTGACCAAGCAAAACGCCACCGCCGATACCGTGCAGCATGTGGTTTATCCAGTTGATGAACGCAGTAAAATTGACTTGTTTATGGATTTATTAACCCAGCACAACTGGTTTCAAATTTTGGTATTTACCAGCACCAAGGAACAAGCCGACCGATTATTATCCGATTTAAAACTGCACAAGGTCACCGCTGCGGTGTGTCATGGGGATAAAAGCCAAGGCAGTCGCAGACGTGCACTGGCCGACTTTAAAGCAGGCGACATTCAAGTATTAATCGCCACCGAAGTGGCGGCCCGTGGTTTGGATATTCAAGGTTTAGAGTTTGTTTTAAACTTCAACCTGCCTTACCTTGCGGAAGATTATGTACACCGTATAGGTCGTGCAGGTCGTGCAGGGAATCAAGGCCAAGCCATTTCGTTTGTAAGTCGTGAAGAAGAACGTACGTTGGATAATATTGAGCGTTTAATTGGTGCGCGCATTAAACGCATTTTCCAACCGGGTTTTGAAGTGAGTAGCCGTGACGCTTTAATTAAAAGTGTGGCCAAAAAACAGCGCCCAAATCGCACCAATAAAAGCAGCCAAAAGAAAATAGAACAAGGCAAGCCAAGTGGTGAAGCGACGCATAAAGCGAAAAAGCCGAGTGCGTCAAAATCGAAAAAAGTCGCGCCTAAAAAGCCCAAGCATAAAAATAAGAAATAAGGCCTGTTTTTCGTCGTCTCGAAATTCAATCTTGGTACGAATCCACGACAATCATAAACAACCTGTAAGTCAGGTATTACCTGACAAACAACCGTTTAACGGTGGGCGATGCCCACCCTACAGCTTTAATTTTAATTAAGTTGCTGACTTTAACCATGTGCTCTTCTTCAATAGCTTAGGCTGGCAGCTTGTGGTTTTTGAATACCCATAAAAAAACGGCCCGTAGGCCGTTTTTTTCATTCGCTAAAAATCAACGCTCTAGCTGATCAACTTTACCTTCAACGCCATCCCACTCTTCAGCGTCTGGCAGTTTGTCTTTCATCTCGGTGATGTTTGGCCAAACTTCAGCAAGCTCAGCGTTGATCTCGATAAACTGCTCTTGACCGGCAGGCAACTCGTCTTCGCTGAAGATGGCTTCTGCTGGGCACTCAGGCTCACACAGTGCGCAATCGATACACTCGTCAGGGTGGATAACTAGGAAGTTAGGGCCTTCGTAAAAACAATCCACTGGGCAAACTTCAACACAGTCGGTGTATTTACACTTGATACAGTTTTCAGTAACAACGAAAGTCATGGTGTATTCTCGATCTCATCAAATTCTTTTGGGCAATAAGAGTCACTTGCCATCTATTTTGGCCCACATTCTAGTGATGCTTAGACCAAGGGGCAAGGTTAAAACCTTGCTTTATAAATCGTGCGCCCTTTATACAGGGTTTTTCTATAGTTTTAAAACCGATTAAAGCAATGACCTTAATCGGTTTTTTGGTTATCTAGCAGAATCAAAGCTGCTGCTTTAACTCGTACAGTAGCTCAAGGGCTTGCCTTGGGGTTAGCTCGTCCGGGTTCATGCTTTCGAGCGCTAGCTCCACTTTAGATGGCGAGGTAGCAAACATGTCGCTTTGCATCGGTGATGGCACAGGCGAAGCGGCTGGTTCTTTAATCTGGCTTTTAGGGGCTGCGACTGTTTTAACCGGTTGCTGCGCTTCGTTTATTTGAGTTTGCTCTAATGCGCCCAATTTAAACTTAGCTTGATCAATCACATGATTGGGGACACCGGCCAGTTTGGCTACCTGCAAGCCGTAACTCTGACTGGCTGGGCCTTCTTCTACATGGTGCAAAAAGACAATGTGATCGTTGTGTTCGGTGGCAGTTAAATGCACGTTAACCACAGCAGGGTTGTGTTCACTGAGCTGCGTCATTTCAAAATAGTGAGTGGCAAACAGGGTGTAAGCACCCACTTGCTGGGCAAGGTGTTCAGCACAGGCCCATGCTAGAGACAAGCCATCAAAGGTGCTGGTACCGCGGCCCACTTCATCCATTAATACCAAGCTGTGTTCGGTGGCGTTGTGCAGAATATTCGCGGTTTCGGTCATTTCCACCATGAAGGTAGAACGGCCACCGGCCACGTCATCGCTGGAACCCATGCGAGTGAAGATGCGATCCACCAAGCCAATATTCGCCGACTGAGCCGGTACATAACTGCCGATGTGCGCCATTAATACGATGTGTGCCACTTGGCGCATGTAGGTGGATTTACCACCCATGTTCGGGCCGGTAATGATCAACATGTTGCGCTTATCATGGAAGTTCACATCGTTGGCCACAAATGGGTCTTCGATCATGGCCTCTACCACAGGGTGGCGGCCTTGCTCAATATTCAGCCCAGGTTCTTGGCTGAGTTGCGGGCGCACATACTGTTGGGTAATGGCGCGCTCGGCCAAGTTAGATAACACGTCGATTTCACAAATGGCACTGGCCGTGTCTTGTAGCTCAGCTAATTGACCCGCCAATGATTCAACCAGTTCTTCATAAAGGGCTTTTTCACGGGACAGGGCGCGGCTCTTACTGGACAGAGCCTTGTCTTCAAACTCTTTAAGCTCAGGCGTAATAAAACGCTCGGCATTTTTCAACGTCTGGCGGCGAATGTATTCAGTAGGCGCTTCTGCGGCTTGGGCCTTGCTGATCTCGATGTAATAACCGTGCACTCGGTTGTAGCCCACTTTTAAGGTGCTCAAACCGGTACGTTCTTTTTCGCGCACTTCGATATCCATTAAGAACTGGCCAGCGTTTTCGCTGAGGCCACGCAGTTCGTCTAATTCTGAGTCATAACCTTCGGCAATGACACCTCCGTCTCGAATCACCACAGGTGGGTTTTCGATGACGGCACTCTGTAGGGTTTCGACCAATTCAGGGTAGGTGGCAATGCGTTTAGCCAGTTGTGCAACCGGCTCGGCGTCCACGCTGCTCATGGCATTTTGCAAAGCGGGCAATACCGCTAACGCATCGCGCAGGCGGGCTAAATCCCGCGGGCGCGCACTGCGCAGAGCAACACGACTTAAAATACGTTCAATATCACCAATTTGTTTGAGCACGCCGTGAATATCTTCATAGCCGTAGCTTGAAATCATGGCACTAATGGCGGTTTGGCGTTGCTCTAGTGTTTTTTGATCACGCAGTGGGCGGTTCAACCAGCGGCGTAATAGGCGCGAGCCCATGGCCGTGGCCGTGCGATCCAACACCCAAGCGAGGGTGAAATCTGTATGACCGTTAAGGTTCACGTCGATCTCTAGGTTTTTACGGGTGGCAGCATCTAGCACAATGGCGTCGTCAGCTTGCTCCACCAATAACATGCGAATATGGGGTAAATCCGTACGCTGGGTTTCTTGCGCGTAATGTATCAAACAACCGGCGGCTTCAATGGCTTGTTTGAAATCTTGGCAACCAAAGCCGTGTAAATCTTTGGTTTGAAAATGCGTGGTTAATAAACGAAATGCGGTCTCATATTCAAACTCCCATGCAGGCAGGGTTTGGCAGCCAGCACGTTTACTTAAGGCTTCAGGGTACTCTTTGTCTTCACTTAACAGTAATTCAGCAGGGCGCAGTCGCTCGATCTCGGCTAATAAGGCTTCTTCACTTTGCACTTCAATGACAGTGAAACGCCCCGAGCTGATATCCAGCGACGAAATGCCGTGAACCACCTTATCGCTGCGGCCATCTTTAAAGCTGCTCACTGCTACTAATAAGCTATCGCGGCGCTCATCCAAAAAGCTCTCATCGGTCAAGGTGCCTGGTGTGATCACGCGCACCACCTTACGCTCAACCGGCCCCTTGCTAGTGGCTGGATCACCGATCTGTTCGGCCACCGCAATGGATTCACCCATTTTCACCAATTTGGCGATATAGCCTTCAGCCGCATGGTATGGAATCCCCGCCATAGGGATGGGTTTACCACCACTTTTGCCACGGGCAGTGAGGGTAATATCCAACAAGCGCGAAGCCTTTTTGGCATCATCAAAGAAGATCTCATAAAAATCCCCCATGCGATAAAACACTAGCTGATTTGCATGCTCCGCCTTGATGCCTAAATATTGCTGCATCATAGGTGTATGTTCGGAATTTTTGTCAGTGTTTATGGGCTTTGGGGCAGTTTTACTGGTGGCCATCGTACTGCTCTTAAATTAGGTAATAGATAAAAACAAAGGGGGCAATTGTACGGCAATATTGGGGGATGAGTAAGGGTTGATATCGGGGGGATAATAGATCTTTCGCTATAGGTCAAACAATACTGAGGTTAAGCATAAGGAACATGCTTTTGACAAATCAGCCAACACTAATAGGTAGGTTTAAGGCAGGCAAGAGGACAAGTTTGAAACCCATAAACGAAAAAACCACTTACGCCTTGTGGCCTAAGTGGTTTTTTATGAATCACGACTCTAAATTAAGCTTGGCAAAGCAAGTTTAAAAAGGCTTTGGATTCGTTGCGGTCGGTGAATTCAAAAAGCTGTGAGCCTTTTTGATCCTTCACAACGACTTTTAGTTTGTTCACGGCAATCGAGATGATTGGCGAGATGATGGAATAATGCTGACCTTCATGTGTATAAGGCATAATAAATAAACTCTTCTAATGTGCGCAAAAGGCGCTGATTAAGTAAGAGCTGGATATTGTTAGTTAGAATTTTTTAAAATTACGACATTCATTTTCGAGATTATTTTACGGCTCGAAATTATGGACAATACGTTAGCTCTGTTGTTTTTGTAGTGCTGTCTAACTGAGAGGGGATAGGCAAAACACAAATTACCCGCAGGTAATGAGTTAAATAATCTAGATAGGAATAATTAACGCTCTGGATAGTACGTGTGGCTGTTTAAAATGTAAACACTTATTTTGTGTTATTTTTAAACGCTTGTCGATTAAGGCTGGGTCAATTGCAAGCAGGCAAGCATCAATTGGCATCTTTACCATAGAAAAGGCGAACCCAAGGGGGTTCGCCTTTTTACTATCTGCGGGCTTTTTAGTAAAAGCCCTTAAATAGAATGCCTAAAGCTTACGCTGACAATACAGCCTGTACCGCTGGCATTAGCTGGCTCTTACGAGACATCAAGCCTGGTAGGTACATCAGTTGGTCTTCAGTGGTGGCACCATAAGCTTTAGCGGCCAGTTCGGCTTCGGCGTCTGAATAAACCACTAGGTGTGCGTTTTTGGTTTTGGTGTCGACGATGGCAAAGAAGATGAAATCCAGACCTTGTTTGGCTTTTTCGCCGGTCATTTCTTCTAGTAAGTCCACTTTGCGGTCTAGTAGCTGCTGTGGCAGTAGGGTTTCAGCTACACCAAAACCTACTTTTTTGCCGTTAATTTCGTAGTGCTTGAAGTCACCTTTTAATACATCGTAGGTCGATACGTCTGCAAGGTCTGATTTGGCTTCCATCATTTTTAGGCCAAAGTCGTATAGGTCTTCGATACCGGCAATTTTAGCCAGCTTCTCTGCGTATGGCTTGTCTTGTGGGCACGTGGTTGGGGATTCGAAAATCAGGGTGTCTGATAGAATACCGGCCAATAGCATGCACGCTGTGGTTGGGGTCATTTCTTTGCCCATTTTTTCGAAGCGATCTGCAAGGATCGTCGCTGCGCTGCCCCAAGGACGAATATCAACCGATACCGGAGTATTAAAGGTAATTGGCTGATCTTGAATGGCGTGGTGGTCGATAATGGCAACGATGTCGTTGGTGTCCACGTCTTTGTGTAACTGTGTTTTTTGGTTGAAATCCACCAAGCCCACTTTTTGGCCTTCTACTTTTGTGATCATTTTAGGCAGTTCAACACCGCAATAATCCACAACAAATGCCGTTTCTTTGTTGAGTTCGCCAGCACGACGTGGCTCACCACCAAATAACTCAGCTGCGCCAATGGCAGAACCAATGGTGTCGCTGTCTGGGCTTAGGTGACCTAACCATACTAGGTTGTCTGTTTCGTTGTTTTCTGGGGTTTCTAAATCAAAAAAAGCCATTCGAATTCCTATAAAAGCATCTATAAATGGGCGGTATTAAAAAATTGGGCGCATTATAACCATAAAGCACCTTGGGTTATAAATAATTTAGCGCTATATCCTTGTATCCTGTATTGGCCTAGGCAAAGCGCCTCGGTCATTCGCGCTGTGTGCAGGGGGAGGTGTTTAGATCTTTCCCTCTATTCACTATACACTCGCTGATTTTTGACCTTATTGATATGGGTCGATATGGGCGATTTTGTTGTACATGGTTATGAACCACGCCCCGCCTTGTGACCCATAAGAGAGCGCCTTATATGATGCAAACGGCCTACACCGTGTTAAATACGGTATTTGGTTACCAAGCGTTTCGCCCGCCACAGGATCAGGTGATTGAGGCCGCACTAAATGGCGAAGACGTGTTTGTGCTCATGCCCACAGGTGGCGGTAAGTCATTGTGCTACCAAATACCGGCCCTTGTGCGTGAAGGGGTGGGCATTGTGATCTCTCCATTGATTGCCTTGATGCAAGACCAAGTGAGCGCCCTGACGCAAGCAGGCGTGCGTGCGGCTTGCATGAACTCAGCCATGGGCAGTGATCACAATTATCAAGTGGAGCAGCAAGCTTTAAGAGGCGAGCTGGATATGATTTATATTGCCCCAGAGCGTTTGGCGTTACAGCGTACGCTTGATTGGCTTGGTCAGTGTCAGCTCTCACTATTTGCCATAGACGAAGCCCATTGTGTAAGCCAGTGGGGTCATGATTTTCGCAGTGATTATTTGCAGCTCAGTGTTTTACAGCAAGTGTTTCCACAGGTGCCGCGTATTGCGTTAACCGCCACGGCGGATGCCAAAACCCGTGAAGAAATTATTGTGCGCCTAGGGTTAGAAAACGCCCGCGTGTTTATGTCGGGGTTTGATCGCCCTAATATTCAATATCGCATTACGCAAAAAAATAACCCGAAAAAACAGCTACTCACCTTTTTACAAGCCGAACACTCAGGCCATGCTGGCGTGGTGTATTGCTTGTCCCGCAACAAAGTCGAGGCCACTGCCCAATGGTTAAGCGAGCAAGGTGTGAATGCTCTTCCGTACCATGCCGGTTTAGATAAAACCGTTCGCCAGCGAAACCAAGAGCGCTTTTTACGTGAAGACGGCATTGTGATGGTGGCTACCATTGCGTTTGGCATGGGCATCGATAAACCGGACGTGCGCTTTGTTGCCCATTTAGATTTACCCAAGAGTATTGAAGCCTATTACCAAGAAACCGGCCGGGCAGGGCGGGATGGTCAACCGTCCACTGCGTGGATGGCCTACGGTTTAGAAGATGTGATTAAGCTCAAGCAAATGATGGCCGGCAGTGATGCCAATGAAAACTTTAAACGCATCGAGCAACAAAAGCTAAACGGCATGCTGGGTTTGGCTGAGTTAACCAGCTGTCGTCGTCAAACCTTAATCGGCTATTTTGGTGATGCGCTTGCTGAGCCTTGTGGCAATTGCGATAACTGCTTAACCCTCGTACAAACTTGGGATGGCACCGAGGCCGCGCGCAAAGCATTAAGTTGTGTGTACCGAACCGATCAACGTTTTGGTGTGGTGCATTTAATTAATGTATTACTTGGCAAGCTCACCGACAAAATCACTCAGTTCGATCACAACAAGGTATCGACTTTTGGCATTGGTCAAGATTTAAGCGAAGCTCAATGGCGCTCGGTGTTTCGTCAGCTCGTGGCCCGTGGTTATTTAAATGTAAACTTTGATTATGGTCAGTTATTTTTAAGTGATACCAGCCGCGCTATTTTGCGCGGTGAAGAATCCCTCATGCTACGAGTGGATACCATGCAAACCAAAAGCAGTATGGGTAGTGACAATAAGAAAACCAAGTCCATGGATATTGCTGATAACGACCTTGCCCTGTGGGATGCACTGCGCGCCTGTCGTAAACAGCTTGCCACCGAGCAAGGTATTCCACCGTTTATGATTTTTCATGATGCAACGCTTAAGGATATGTTGGAGAACAAGCCAAGCTCATTAGAAAACTTTGCTCGTATCAGTGGAGTAGGGCAGAAGAAGTTAGACAAGTACGGCGCGCAATTCTTGGCGGTGTTGAATGATTATTAAGTGAATTCGGAGTTTAGCAGAGTGGGTATGCTAACTGCCATGAGCGGACGCAGGCGATCTTTTATACCTCTTTTGCTATTATCAGCAACCCATTGACAGCAAGGCCCTAAACCCGTGGCAGGTTTTCAACTTAGAGATTATCAACAAGAAGCGGTTGCTGCGACGCTTACGCATTTTCGTAAAACCAATGAGTCGGCGGTGATTGTACTGCCAACTGGCTCAGGCAAAAGTTTAGTGATTGCTGAGCTTGCCCGCTTGGCTAAGCGCAAAATTCTAGTGCTCACCCATGTGAAAGAGTTGGTAGAGCAAAATCATTTGAAGTATGAAAGCCTTGGGTTAACCGCTGGTGTGTATTCTGCCGGATTAAAGCTTAAACAAACTCAGCATCAAGTCACCTTTGCCAGTATACAATCCGCTGCCCGCAATTTAGATGATTTTAACGAAGCTTACTCGTTGATTATTATTGATGAGTGTCATCGTGTGAATTTGCCTAGTGATACGTCAGATCATGAAGCCCATGAGCAAGACGAGTCTTCTACCAATCAGTATCAGAAAATTATCCAAAAAATAACGCAGGTGAACCCTGAGGTGAAACTGCTTGGCCTAACGGCTACGCCGTATCGTTTAGGCATGGGCTGGATTTATCGCAAACACTATCGTGGTTTTGTGCGCAGCGAACAAACACGACCCTTTGAACAGTGTATCTATGAGTTACCGCTTCGTTATTTAATCAAACGCAAATACTTAACGGAGCCTAAGCTGGTGGATGCTACGATCGAGCACTATGACTTTAGTAGTCTGAAAGAAAATGCGTCAGGGGAGTACAACGTCACGCAGGTGAATCATCTTTTAAGTCAACACCACAGGGTGACCAAAGGCATTATTGAACAGGTGGTGGAACTTGGAGAAAATCGCCAAGGCATTATGATTTTTGCCGCCACGGTGGACCACGCAAAAGAAATCTTCAGTTATTTACCCGCAGACCAAAGTGCACTCATTACTGGTGCCACCGATGGTCATGAGCGCGACCACCTATTAAGAGGGTTTAAGCAAAAAGACATTAAATTCTTGGTAAATGTCTCGGTACTCACCACTGGCTTTGATGCCCCCCACGTGGATATGATCGCCATATTGCGACCCACGCAATCGGTGAGTTTGTATCAGCAAATTATTGGGAGGGGCTTACGTTTAAGCGAAAACAAACACGATTGCTTAGTGATTGACTATACCGGTAACGATTTTGATCTATACCAGCCTGAAGTCGGCGAGAAAAAACCCAACAATCAAAGTCAGCCGGTGCAGGTGAGTTGTCCCAGTTGTGAATTTCCCAATATATTTTGGGGTGTCTGTGATAGCGATGGAGATTTGATTGAGCATTATGGTCGACGTTGCCAAGGGTTGATAAAGGATGCCCATGGTGAGCACCAATGTGATTTTCGATTTGTGTTTAAGGAATGCCCACACTGCGGTGGTGAAAACGACATTGCCGCGCGCACTTGTATTGAATGCAAAGAGGTGTTGGTTGACCCAGATGATATGTTAAAAAAAGCCCTGCAACTTAAAGATTCAAAAGTGATTCGTTGCTCGGGGGTCAGTTTAGAAACCGTTCAGGAAAAAGGCATAAACACCAGTCAGTTAAAAATTATTTACCATGATGAGCAGGGCGCGCAATTAAGCGAAACATTTGATTTTAGCAAGGCAAATCAGATTAAGGCATTTAATGGCATTTTTGCGAAACGCATCAGTGTGAATATTGCTGCTAAGTTGGGTGTGGCAGATAGTTTTGAAGTGACGACGTTAGAGCAGGCGTTAAAGTTATCCGCTGTCTTTCCGTGCCCGGATTTTGTTATCGGCAAAAAACAAAAGTTCTACTGGCGCATTAAACACAGGATGTTTGACTATCAAGGTCAGTATCGAAAAGCCAATGAGTTATAAATATTCGCAAAGTTGAGGGTACCACAGGCCTTTGCGGTGCTAAGGCCTGTGGTGAACAGCTTATTAAACCAGTGCCATTAAGTCTTCTTTGGTAAAGGCTTTTAGTTGATCCGCTTGATCTTGTTGTACCTTGTTTACCCAGTCTGGGTTGGTAATTAACGCACGGCCCACAGCTACTAGGTCAAATTCATTTTTATCCATACGATCCAGTAGTTGCTCAAGGCTCGCGGTTTCCGCTTCACGGAAGGTGCTTTCGCCAGGCTTAGGCATGAAGTCAGCATTTAGACCAACACTGCCCACGGTAATGGCTGGCTTGCCAGTGATTTTTTGTGTCCAACCTGCCAGGTTTAAATCACTGCCTTCAAACTCTGGCTCCCAGAAACGGCGCTGAGAGCAATGGAAAATATCCACACCGGCTTCGCTTAATGGTAACAAGAAGGCTGCAAGTGCTTCTGGGGTTTCTACTAAGCGGGCGGTGTAGTCTTGTTGTTTCCATTGTGACCAGCGCAAAATAATTGGGAAATCTGGGCCCACTGCTTCACGGCACGCTTTGATAATCTCGATGGCAAAACGGCTGCGGTTTTCCATGGAGCCGCCGTATTCGTCTTCACGTTGGTTGGTGCCTTCCCAAAAGAATTGGTCAATTAAATAACCATGAGCACCGTGTAACTCAATGGCATCAAAGCCAACGGCTTTTGCATCGGCGGCGCCTTTTGCGAAACCATCGATCACATCTTGAATATCTTGTTTGGTCATTTCATAACGGTTTTTCTTGCCGGCCACAAACATACCGGAAGGGGTGTAACCTGGCACATCACCCTCAGGCATAACACCCGCTTTACGAGCGCCGCCCACGTGCCAAAGTTGAGGCGCAATTTTGCCGCCCGCGGCGTGTACCGCCTCGACCACTTTTTTCCAGCCAGCCAAACGTGCTTCGCCATGCATGTAAGGCACATTGGGATAACCGCTTGCGCCAATATGATCAATGCAGGTGCCTTCTGTGACGATTAAACCCACCCCGCCTTCGGCACGACGGCGATAATAGTCAATGCTGTTTTGCCCAGGAATATTGTCAGGTGAAAAGTTGCGGGTCATGGGGGCCATAACGATGCGATTTTTTAACTCTAACTTATCGCTCTTGAATGGTTTAAATAGGCTGTTGGTGCTCATGATGATTCTCACTTTTATTGTTTATAAATGAATGATTTTTTTAGATTTATCTTTGTGTATATACCCAAAGCATATAAACCATTCACGATTAATGAAATTAATTAGTCTTCACATGTTAGTTGATAAGGGGCTGGGTATATAAGAGCGAATTTAGATAAGGATTGTTCCAGTAAAAGCATCAACTCATGATAGACACTTTAGTGTGAATGCTTTAACGATTCGATGATTATTAAGCGAAAAAGCATGTTTTTTTTGCAGTATTCACACGGTTAATGATATGGCATGCACGACGTGAATAAAGGACTGTTTTATGCGGCCAAATAAGGGTAAAAACTTAAGTGTGATAGACTTAATTAAGTGGCCGGTAAAATGCGGGTTTGTCTTTCGGGTGTTTCTTGCCAGCTTAGTTTGATGGCTAATGTTTTATAAATCTGACCTCATCAATTTAAAGCACCACTTTGCACTCTTGTTTCACGATCGATTACTGCGCTACAGGTCAACAAACATGGACCTCATACCTTGACGCTATCGCCCTGTTAGCCAGAATAAATTAGCCAACTCACCTCTTAAGGACTAAAACTATATACACACAATAAATACTTTATATAAGTGAGGCTCACATGGCAGAACAAGGTAAATGTCCGTTTAATCACACCGCAGGTGATGGCCAACGTAACACCGATTGGTGGCCTAATCAGTTGAACTTAAAAATTCTGCATCAGCACTCTGCAAAGTCCGATCCGATGGATGCCGACTTCGATTACAAAAAGGCGTTTAACAGCCTAGATTTAGAGGCCCTGCGCAAAGACCTACACGCGCTTATGACCGACTCCCAAGACTGGTGGCCTGCTGATTACGGCCATTACGGTCCATTCTTTATTCGTATGGCGTGGCACAGTGCTGGTACATACCGTACAGCGGATGGTCGTGGCGGCGCGGGTGCCGGCATGCAGCGTTTTGCGCCTCTTAACAGCTGGCCCGATAACGGCAATCTAGATAAAGCCCGTCGCCTGCTTTGGCCTATCAAGCAAAAATACGGCAGTAAGATTTCTTGGGCTGATTTAATGATTCTTACTGGTAACGTAGCGCTTGAGTCTATGGGCTTTCAAACCTTTGGTTTTGCCGGTGGCCGTGCCGACGTTTGGGAGCCAGAAGAAGACGTTTACTGGGGAGCAGAAGATGAGTGGTTAGCCACCAGTGACAAAGACAACAGCCGTTATTCAGGTCAGCGTGACCTTGAGAATCCTTTGGCGGCTGTGCAAATGGGTTTGATCTATGTGAACCCTGAAGGCCCAGATGGCAACCCAGACCCTTTGGCCTCAGCAAAAGACATTCGTGAAACCTTCGCGCGTATGGCCATGAACGATTATGAAACCGTAGCACTCACCGCAGGTGGTCATACCTTTGGTAAAGCACACGGCGCAGGGGATGCGGCCAAAGTGGGTCCAGAACCAGAGGCCGCAGGTATGGCTGAGCAAGGTTTTGGTTGGATCAGCAGCCACGGCAGTGGTAAAGGCAGTGATACCATCACCAGTGGTATTGAAGGCGCTTGGACAGCCAACCCAACTAAATGGGATATGGGCTACTTTGATGTGTTGTTTGGTTACGACTGGGAATTGACCAAAAGCCCAGCCGGTGCCCATCAATGGCAAGCAAAAGGTCTTGCTGACAAAGACCACGCGCCGGACGCAGAAGACGCCGCTAAGAAAGTAGGCATCATGATGACCACCGCTGACATGGCCATGCGTGAAGATCCTGAGTACCGCAAAATCTCAGAACACTTCCATAAAAACCCAGAAGAGTTTGCCGACGCCTTTGCTCGTGCTTGGTACAAGTTAACTCACCGAGACATGGGTCCGATAGAGCGCTATCTTGGCCCATTGGTGCCTAAAGAAGAGTTACTATGGCAAGACCCATTACCCAAAGCCAGTGACAAGGTGTTGGATGCAAACGACATTGCTGCGTTAAAAGCTAAAATTGCAGACTCGGGCTTAACGGTTTCGCAGATGGTATCCACCGCTTGGGCCTCGGCCTCAACCTACCGTGGCTCGGATATGCGCGGTGGTGCTAATGGTGCCCATATTCGTCTTGCCCCAATGAAAGATTGGGAAGCGAATCAACCTAAGCAGTTAGCCAGTGTATTGGCGGTGCTTGAGGGTATACAAAAGGGTTTTGGGGATGTCTCCATGGCCGACCTAATTGTATTAGCCGGTTGTGTAGGTGTTGAAATGGCGGCGAAAAAAGCCGGCCATGACGTCGAAGTGCCTTTTACACCAGGGCGTGTTGATGCCACGGATGAGCATGTAGATGTGGAATCATTTGCGGTACTTGAGCCTCAAGCGGATGGCTTTCGTAATTATCTTAAAACTCAGTTTACGGTGCCTTCGGAACACTTGTTCGTAGACCGTGCGCAGCTATTAACGCTTACCGCGCCAGAAATGACGGTGTTAACCGGTGGTTTACGAGTGCTGAACACCAACGTTGGCCAAACTCAGCATGGTGTCTTTACGGATAAACCTGAAGCATTGACCAATGACTTCTTTGTGAATCTTTTGGATATGGAAACCGCTTGGAAGGCGACGTCTAAAGATGAGCAAACCTTTGAAGGTGTGGACCGCAACACGGGTAAAGCCAAATGGACGGGTACACGAGCTGACTTGGTGTTTGGCTCAAACTCGCAGCTACGTGCTATTGCAGAAGTGTATTCCAGTAGCGATGCACAGACTCGTTTTATCAACGACTTTGTAAAAGCTTGGGATAAGGTGATGAACCTAGATCGCTTTGATCTGGCTTAATCGTTAACCTTGGTAAAAACAAAAAAGCCACTGCTATGGCTAGCAGTGGCTTTTTTGTTTTTTAGAGCCAGTAGGGATTAATCTTTATAGAAATAAGATAAGGCTTCCATGACTTCCACTGAGGTTTTTGCATTCACTTTTTTTTCTGGTAGCGCACGCCCAGTGTTATCGAGTACTTCATAATGTCCAGTTTGGTAAGTGACCACCTGATAATCTTCTTCGATTACAGCGTAATTCACATAGCTGCCCACTACACTCCAGGATTCGCGCTGCGTCTCAAGTAGATTGTGACCTAAACTGTAAGCGGTTTTAGGTGTGCTGGTTTGGAATAAGTCTTCCATGATGGTCACACTTAAATCACTGTGTGTGGTGCGGTGAGAGTATATGGATTGTGTTTTACCAGGCCAATGAATCACAAGTGGTACATGAATCTGAGCAGGGGTGAAGTTGCTGCCATGTCCCCAATAATTTAAACCATTATCGTTAAATTCTTGCCCATGGTCACTGGTGACAATTACCACGGTACTATCTAAAAGGTTTTTTTCTTCTAGTTGCTGTAACACGCGCCCTAATTGTTTGTCCACTTGATAGGCTGCGTTTTTATATAAATTGAAATACGGTGTGGAGTCAAAGTCACTGTTTAGTGATAAATGGTCAATACGCTTCCACGCTGGTTGAAACGGCTTTTCTGCATCTTCAGGCATTGAAAATCCGTGAATACCATCGTAAAACAGGAATCCGAAGAACGGATTTTCACTGTTTTTGTCTTCGCGTGCTTGAATGAACGCTAGCCAGTCATTGGTGATCTTTTCATCACGCTGCCAAGGTGTGTCACCCTCTGTGGTTAATGGGAAATCATTTAAATTCGCAAACACGGTGCGGTCAAAGGCTGGCTGGGTAAGTGGTGCCGCTGCATGAATACTGATGTCGTAATTATGTTTTTGAAAAGCATCGATGATGACAGGGGATGTTTGGCTGGAAGAAAACGCATCCCAGTATGTTCCAGGAATGCCGTAAAACATATTAAACACACCTGTACGAGTCGAGTTTCCGCCACTTAAGTGATGATTGAATGTACGGCTGTTTTGTCCTTGGCTCAATGCCCAATAATTTGGCATGACATCTTTATTTAACACGTCAAAGCGGGTTGAGTCGAGTAACACAAGCAGCACATTTAACTCTGAGGGCATCGTCTCCATAGGAGCCTTGGGATACTTAACATTGGTTGAATTTGATAGTTTAAATTCATGACGATTTTCACGAATGCTTTGTGCGTCAATTAAACCATTGCTTAGTAAGGCTTCTTTGCCTGTGGCGGGCGAAAACATCGGTACGTGACGTACTAAAGAGGTAATGCGTTGGTCATATTGAGCGTCGGCGTACAGGTGCAATATATTGCTCCCCAGTAGCGCTACAAAGAAAACTAAAAAGTAGTATTTTTTGTGTAGGCTAAATATAGCTCGCTCTTTATTTGCCCAAATCCAAGCATCAACTTTGAAATAAAGTGCGTAGATACCTAGTAAAAAACCAATAACGATGAGCCAGGTTACCCATGACAGTTCAATAATTTGATTGCCACCTTGAATCAGCATCTCAAACACGAAACCGGTAATATGGAAACGGTATTGCGCATATACAAATGTATCTGCGATTAACAAGACGGTGCCAACCGTGGCCACCAGAACGGCCATATGGCGAATCGCTCCACCAAGCTTAGGTACAAGTAATACCAAAGGTAAAATGATCAAAGCAAAGAACAGAAGTGACAGTGATGAGAAGTGGCTAAATATGCCTGTCGAAAGAAAAAACACCGCTTTCGCACTATCGATGGCGGGCATGTAATGAATAAAACGAATGGCGATAAGGCTTAAAATGAAACCGGTTATCGCACTGAATCCAATCCCCCAGTTGATGAGGGTTTTCCGCTCGCCCATGATGATCCTTTAAAGTTTAATGACAGTTAGGTGAAAAGTGCGTGAATATTATAGATTTCTACAGATATCTGAAGAGCTTTATGGGGACTTGGCATGAAATAATGTGTTTGGAATACAGGACCTTATAAAGTCTCGTGACCCGTGTGGGAAGTGCCTGTTGAGCAAATATTGGTTTACTATAGTCTAAAAAACACGCATATCTCGCTATGACAAAACGTTCTAAATTAATTCTTGCGAAAATTAATTCATGTGTTTAAATACTGGTTATATTTACAGTAATTTAAAAATCTGCCTCGCAGACCTAAATCGGATAAAGATAATAAGGTGAAGAAAAACATGGATCAGAATCGCCAAAAAGCCCTAGACGCCGCCCTAAGCCAGATTGAACGTCAGTTCGGTAAAGGCGCCATCATGAAAATGGGTGACCAACCCCGTGAAGCCATTCCAGCGGTTTCTACTGGCTCCTTGTCCTTAGACATCGCGTTGGGTATAGGCGGTTTGCCATACGGCCGTATTGTTGAGATCTATGGTCCTGAATCTTCAGGTAAAACCACCATGTGTCTTTCCACCATGGCGCAGGCGCAAAAACAAGGCAAAACCGTTGCCATCGTGGATGCTGAGCACGCTCTTGATCCTTTATACGCTGAGAAACTGGGCATCGACCTAGATAGCCTACTTGTGTCGCAGCCAGATACTGGTGAGCAAGCACTTGAGATTGTCGACAGCCTGGTTCGTTCTGGTGCTGTGGATCTCATCGTTGTCGATTCCGTAGCCGCACTGACACCTAAAGCAGAGATCGAAGGGGACATGGGTGACCACCACGTTGGTTTACAAGCCCGTTTGATGTCTCAAGCCTTACGTAAGCTAACAGCTAATGTGAAAAATGCTAACTGCATGGTGATCTTCATCAACCAAATTCGTATGAAGATTGGTGTGATGTTCGGTAATCCAGAAACCACAACCGGTGGTAACGCGCTTAAATTCTATTCATCTGTGCGTTTGGATATCCGTCGTACCGGTTCCGTGAAAAATGGCGATGAAGTGACGGGTAACGAAACCCGCGTGAAAGTGGTGAAGAACAAGGTTGCGCCACCATTCAAACAAGCCGAATTCCAGATCATGTATAACCAAGGTATTAACCGCGGTGCTGAAATCATCGACCTAGGTGTAAAACTGGGTTTAGTTGATAAGGCTGGCGCTTGGTATGCTTATAAAGGCGATAAGATTGGCCAGGGTAAGGCGAATGCATGTGTGTTCTTACAAGAAAATCCAGCCATTCAAGAAGAAATTGAAGCTCAGATTCGTGACCAATTACTGGTCGTGGCGGATATAAGTAAGCCAGAATCGAAAGAAGTAAAAGACGCTAAAGCGGCTAAAGAAAGTAAGGCTGAGCAAGCGAAACCAGAAGAAGCGTAAACCATACGTCATCTTTCAACCAAAAGGTCAGCTATGCTGGCCTTTTGTGTTTATGCACACTAGGCCATAAAAACTGGACTGCTATGTTTCAGCGCGCACAAAAAAAATCCGCAAAACTGTTAGATGAAAAAGGTCTACGTCATAAAGTCATCGAGTTGCTGGCAAGACGTGAATACAGTTATGGGGAGCTTGAACAGAAATTACTACCGTTAACCGAAGATGAAGCCGCCATGTATCGAGCTTTAGACTGGGTTGTGGAAATGGGGTTGCAAAGCGATACCCGCTTTACGGAAATGTTTATTCGCAGTAAGGCCATATCGGGTTATGGGCCGGTGCGTATTCGCATGGAATTAAGGCAAAAGCACATAGGTGCAGAACTTATTGAGCTTGGCTTTGAAAACATTGAAGATGAAATTAACTGGTCCGAAGAAGTGGACCGACTAATTGAAAAGAAAGCCAATGCCTTAGATTTGAGCGACATGAAAAGTAAAAACAAAGTCATGGGCTTTTTACAGCGGCGTGGCTTTAATCTGGACCAAATCTATGCAGGGTTTGATCGCCTTAAGTCATCAGGTGCTTAATCAACATTTTAAGGGGTTGAGCGTATCTTTGGCACGATCCCGCCTAGTGGCTGCTCTGGTCATAAACAAAGCGTAATGAAA
>JBNMQC010000022.1:0-28416 GCA_051277445.1 Bermanella sp.
TAACACGCGTATTGGCCACTTCCTAGGGCTATTTTTATTAACCAGTTTAGTCGTCTCCAGTGTTTTGTTTTTGGTGTATTTACAAATCACCGCAGAAGGCAACCTCAATGAAGATATTAGCATTAATCAAGCACTGGCTATGGCTCTTACCAATGTATTCTTTATTCTATTAATTATTTTTGGTGTCGTGGCTTGGATGTTTTCGCTGGCACGAGATTCACGCAACATTGCCCATCAGGAATCGGAAGATCAAACCAAACTATTACGCGCCGAAATAAAAGCCCACAAGGCGACTGACCGCGCATTACAAAAAGCAAAGGAGCTTGCTGAATCTGCTAACCTAGCAAAAAGTCGATATTTAACCGGTATTAGTCATGAATTGCGCTCCCCTTTAAATGCCATCATGGGGTATGCGCAGTTATTAGAAAAAGACCCTACTATTCCTGACCATCGCCGCGGGGCTTTATCAACGATTCGTCGTAGTAGCGAGCATCTTGCCGATTTAATTGAAGGGCTACTGGATATTTCTCGTATTGAGGCAGGCCGATTAGATCTAGAACGAGGGGATGTACTGCTCAATGAGTTGCTGGATCAACTGGTGAGTATGTTTAGTATACAAGCTAAAAATAAAAATCTTGCATTTGAATACATCAAGCATACTTACATTCCTTCAACCGTACGCGCGGATCAAAAACGCTTGCGCCAAGTATTGATTAATTTGTTATCTAATGCCGTGAAGTACACTCAGACGGGTAAAATTACGCTTTCCGTAAGCTATAAAAATCAGGTGGCAGATTTCAAGGTCATAGATACGGGCATTGGTATCAGTGACAACGCCATTGAAAAAGTTTTTTTACCGTTTGAGCGGATCCGCAAACCAGGCCAACCTCATATAACTGGCACAGGCTTGGGTTTAACCATCACTCGTTTACTCATCGATATTATGGGCGGCGACATTCAAGTAACTAGTAAACCGGATATTGGCAGCACGTTTAGTGTGGCTTTAATGCTATCAAGCGTGATGCCTTTAACAAAACCCATCGAAGATGAGCGTTTAATTTACGGCTATACAGGTCATACGCGTAATATTTTTGTAGTCGATGATGAACCCGATCATCGCGCTCTATTAAATGAAATATTATCCCCATTGAAGTTCAATGTCGTCATGGCACAAGACGGTATCGAATGCCTTGAAATGCTTAAACATTGTTTATTTAAACCGGATATTTTTCTATTGGATATCTCCATGCCCGGCATTAGTGGTTGGAGTTTGGCTCAGTCTATTCGTAAGCAATTTCCTCATAGCACTATCTTGATGACCTCGGCGAATGCACATGTACAACCCACCTCCTCACGCAATCCAAGCAATGGCATTTTAGTGAAACCTATTCGCCACCCTGAGTTATTTAAACTGCTTCAAAGCCAAGGTAACATTGAATGGCTATATCAAAATGAGCAGACTTCAGCGACATCCATCATTGCATCCGATGCCGATGAGCCATTTTTAGAGCAAACAAATCAAATTTTAAATACTCAGCCGGCCACCCTGGACCAAAGTACAAAACAAGAAATCATACGCTTAGCTCAAATCGGTTATGTGAACGCCATACGTACCAAGATTACTGAACTACAGCGTCAGCTTATTGATATCCCCACTAACCCAACGCAGCAAAAGGAGTTAAATGACCTGATGGACTTGGTCGATAACTTTCAGTTCCCTCAGATCATTGCAAAACTCAAAGGGTCATTCTAATGAACAACCAAAAGACCAAAGATTTAGTTCTCGTGGTGGATGATTCCCCGGATTCACTAGGCATGATTAATGATGCACTCGACTGCGCAGGTTTAACCGTATTGGTCGCTCTTGAAGGTCGACAAGCCATCAGTATTACCAATAGCATCACACCGGATATTATTTTAATGGATGCCATCATGCCAGGAATGGACGGATTTGAGACTTGCCGTTTATTAAAAGCCCAGCCTCACCTTGCCCATATCCCTATTATTTTTATGACTGGATTAAGTGACACACAAAGCATTGTTAAAAGCTTTGATGCAGGCAGTGTTGATTACATTCAGAAACCGGTTAATTGTACTGAACTCATTGCACGCATGAGGGTACATTTGAATAACTCTCGACTCACACAAAGTGCCCGTTTAGCACTGGACTCGGCTGGACAGTTTTTACTGACAACCAGTAAACAAGGGAAATTTAAATGGGCTACCCCACAAGCTCATCATTTATTCACATCAGCCGGTTTAAGTGAAGATTGGCTTAAAAATCATTTAACAGACTATTTACAGCCTCTTTTTTCACAATCATTTAATAAAGATAAAGGCATTACCATTACCGATGGCACCAAACCCATGGAAATTAAATACATCAGTGAAAACGATAATGATGAATACTTATTGCGCTTAATTGATCTTGAGCGCCCAAGTGAACAACAAACCTTGCAAGATGCGTTTGAGTTAACACTAAGGGAGTCAGAAGTTCTGGTGTGGCTGGCAAGAGGTAAGAGCAACTCAGAGATCGCGTTGATATTAGATATCAGCCCACGTACCATTAATACACATTTGGTTCAAATCTTTAGAAAGCTCAATGTAGAGAACCGAACCAGTGCGGCTATTCAGGCACTCAAAAAACTCGAACAGGCTTTTTCTGTATCATAAAAAAACACCCAAAAACGGGTGTTTTTTTATATTTTACTTAAAGGCGATATAGAGCGCAGATTTTATTACCGGATGGATCGCGCAAATACGCAAGATACAATTTTATAGGACCACCTTCACGAATTCCAGGCGGCTCTTCACATGTCACACCTCCGTGTTCAAGACCTGCAGCGTGCCAAGCATCAACTTCGTCCGTAGATACAGCGGAAAACCCAATGGTACTGCCGTTACCATGACAAGCATCTTCACCATTAATAGGTGTGGTTAAAATAAACATACCGGTTTTAGATACGTAAAAATAACGACCCTTTGGGTCTTTTACTCCTTCGCTGTAACCCAGTTTACCCAATATGGCATCGTAAAACGTTTTTGACGCCTCAAGATCATTTGCCCCCAACATAACATGACTAAACATAGATACTGGCCCTTTTGAATAATAATCATAAACGTTTTTCAGTATTCATGAATTCATCAAATTTAAATACGCCGAATCATGAGACACACTGTTCAATTCAAAACGAATAATGATTATTCGTCTTCAATAAACGCTTTAAACGCGGCAACTGTTTCATCTGGGCCTTCTTCGTGTGGAACATGCCCTAGATGTTGAAAAGTAACAAGTTGGCTGTTTTCGATATCAGAATGAAACTGCTCAGCAAATACCATGGGAATGAGATGGTCTTTTTCACCCCATAAAATTAAGGTGGGTACCTTTATCTCACCCAGGCGCTGAATCAATGGCCCAGGAATGGTCTGCTTGAATCGTTGGGAAAGTGCAGCGCGATTACCTTCACGGGTCGCGAGATCAAAATAGCGATCAACTAGATTCGGCGTGACCAATTCTGGATTGCCATACACATTTCTCAAGCTGTTCTCGACTAAGCTGCGCGGAAGCACATTTTTAATAACGTATTTAATGATAGGCATTTGAGCCAATTGAAAAGCAAGCGGTACCGATTTAGCAGCATATGGGTAACCACTAGCATCGACTAACACCAGTTTTGATACCCTTGCCGGATGCAATACGCTGGTAGCCCAAGCGATATAACCACCAAGCGAATTACCCACCAAGACACCACTGCGAATGTTCAGTTTGTCCAGTACAGCAACCACAAACTTAGCATAATGCTCGATGGCATAATTCTGATTAGGTTCTGGACCTGTTAATCCAAACCCGGGCAAATCAAATCGAATTACACGACGCTGATCCATCAGCGCCGCACTCCATGCGTCCCAAGTGTGCAGCGAGGCGCTGGTGCCATGAATTAAAACAATAGGCTCAGGGTCATCCTTTGGACCTTGATCACGAATATGAACCGACATACCGTTGATGTCCATAAATTGCGATGGGGCTTGTGCCCATCGCTTAGCCAAACCATTTAAAGGCTGATCAGGGACATAGTGATAAAGTAAATAACCACCGACAACCAGCAAACAAACAGCGATTATAAGTAAGCTGTATTTTAAGATGGCTTTCATAGCAGCCCTATTTCAGATAAATGAATGTATGTATATATTCCATTGGCTAAAAGTTTCTCACAGCGATGCGAACATATTCATCACACAGTACCACTCATTTATCGATAATACACACCGTCTCGTTCGGGCTGATAGGTAACCTCTTCAATTCGCACATGAATCATCTCGCCATTGGGTTTAGGCCATTGAATATCATCCCCTTGATTTAACCCCAGTAACGCACTGCCTATTGGAGCTAAAATAGAAATTGTATTCTGATGATCATGCGCATCTTTTGGATAAACCAAAGTCAAACTAAACGTCTCGTCTGACTCACTCACTTTAAAACGCACGCAAGAGTTCATTGTAACTACGGTACTGGGTATGTCCTTTGAATCCACAATCTCAGCACGTGATAGCTCTTCTTCTAGTGCATCTTTTCCAGGAAAGGCATCACGCGATAATGTGGTGATCAATTTTTCGAGTCGATTCAAATCCAATTCTGTCAGTATGATATTCGGTTGTTGTGTCATTTTTTATTCTACCTATTTTAAGCTTAATGGTTCAGTTAAGGAGACATGTAGTTGTTGTAACAGCTGGACTGTTTGCTCCCACCCAATACAAGCATCCGTGATAGACATGCCGTATTTCAAACATCCATCATGCTCACAACCCGCCATTGACTGTTTACCGGGTTCAAGAAAACTCTCCAGCATGATACCGCTAATGCTTTTATTGCCATTAACAATTTGTTGCACGACCTCTTGCGCAATAGGTAATTGGTTCTCATGCTTTTTCTCAGCATTATCGTGAGAGCAATCCACAATCACTTTTGCATGAATCTGATTTTCTTTTTTAGCTTGATCTAATTTCTCTAGTGTCAAAGCAATACTTTGTGCATCGTAATTCGTCAGGTTACGACCACCACGTAACACCACATGGGTATCCGGGTTCCCTGGTGTATCGAACATGGCAATGTTGCCATGGCAGTCCATTCCCAAGCAGTGGTGCGCTCGACTAGCTGAGATCATGGCATTAACAGCGGTGTCCACTGAACCATCGGTACCATTTTTGATGCCCACCGGCATATTTAAATGACTGATCATTTCGCGGTGAATTTGTGACTCGGCCGTGCGGGCACCAATGGCAGTCCACGTAATTAAATCTTCTAAATAGTGCATGGTCATTGGATTAAGTGCTTCGGTTGCAAGAGGTAAATCAAGCTCAATCAGGTTTAACATTAATTCTCGCGAGCGATTCAAACCCTGCTCAATATCACCTTTGCCATCGCGTAACGGGTCATAGGCGAGACCTTTCCATCCTGTGGTGGTGCGTGGCTTTTCCACGTAGGCGCGCATAACGATGAGTATTTTATCGCTCACCTGCTCGCTTATTTGTTTTAACTTTTTAGCATAATCCAGCGCGGCAACTTCATCATGCAATGAACAAGGTCCGGTGATGACCATTAAGCGATCGTCTGTCCCTTGTAAAATAGCTCGCACTTGCTGACGATGGTCATCAATACGCTGTGCCATCTCATGGCTAAGTGGACGGGCTTGTTTTAATGCCAAGGGAGATGGAAGCGGACGTACAATAGGATCAGACCGAGTCTGTAACGTCTCGGTTTGTATGTGTGTATTGGCTTGAGCAATTTGCATTTTTGTTTCCTTTATTTGTCGTTATTGCCCCTTTTGTTTTTCTTTCTCAACATTGAAAAAGTATCGTTAAAAAAAAACCCCGACCAGCTAACTGCTAATCGGGGTTTTTAGGCAGTCGGCTGATTGGGCCGGACTACCATGGAATTTTGCGTTCTCAGTGGTGGTTCGGCGTGTGGCTAAAATAGCCAAAATAAAACACAGCTGAATACCAATAAGAAGCCACTTGAGTTGCCATTTTTTTCGCACCAATAGAAATACCTGCAAGGTGTTCAATGCAGGTAAAGTTGTTGGTTTGAATAGCGGCAATTAATGTCTTCATGCTTTTGATCATAAACCCACCTGTATTTTTTGCAAGTGGGTTTTTTTCATTTTATTTTTTCTGACTGAATTCCAGTGGCAATTCTTGAGTTTCTTTTACTTCTTCCATCACGATATAACTTTTAGAGTGTTTCACACCAGGCAAGGTTAATAGCATATCCCCCAATAGGGCGCGGTATTCAGACATGCCGTCAATACGGGCTTTTATTAAATAATCGGCATCACCAGATACTAGATGACACTCCAGAATATAAGGCAGCTTTTTAACCGCTTGATTGAACTTCTGAAACGCATCTGGGGATTGATAGGAAAGTGAGATTTCCACAAACACCAACATGCTAAAGCCCAGTGCCTCTGGATTCAGGCGCGTGTAATAACCCTCTATGTAGCCATCTTTCTCTAAACGCTTCACCCGCTCAATGCAAGGTGTCGAGCTTAAACCGACCTTTTCAGCCAAATCCACATAGCTAATGCGCGCCTCATTTTGTAGCGTGCGCAGAATACTCATATCTAAGCGATCCAGTTCACGCTTCTTCAAGCCCTTCATAAAAACTACCTTTTTCACTACTTATTTTAATTTATACAGTGTTTTATCCTTTTTAAAGGTAAAAATCAAAGCATTATTCTCATAATTTTCACCTAAACTAGGCGTTCTCAATATTCATAATAATACGTTTTCTAGAGGTCAATCATGCACATTACGATATTAGGTGGCGGGGTATTAGGAGTGGCCAGCGCTTGGTATTTAGCGAAATCTGGGCATCAGGTGACGGTGATTGACCGTCAAAGCAGCGTCGCTCAAGAAACCAGCCATGGTAATGCAGGCATGATCTCCCCTGGCTACAGCTCACCTTGGGCCGCACCAGGTGTACCGATTAAGGCCATCGGCTGGATGCTACAAGACCTAGCCCCTTTCATGATTAATGTAAAAGAACTCGATGGTTACACCTTATCTTGGATGACCAAGATGCTGGCTAACTGCAACACCCGTTCTTATCAAACCAATAAAGCCCGCATGCTGCGTATTGCGGAATACAGCCGCGACTGCTTTGTGGATATCCGCAAAGAACTCAATCTAGATTATGACGCCCGCCAACGCGGTACATTACAACTGTTTCGCAAGCAAAAGCAGGTGGACGCCCTGCAAAAAGACATAAAAGTATTACAAGATCTGGGCATCGAACATCAAGCTCTGGATATGAATGGCTGCATCGAACATGAACCCGCCCTTGCTCATGTTAAGGACAAGTTTGTCGGTGGCCTGCGTTTACCTGGGGATGAAACCGGCGACTGCTTTAAATTCACCACCGCCCTAGCTAAAGAGTGTGAAGCCCTTGGGGTGAATTTCTTAATGGATACCGCCATTGAGCGCTTGAACGAATCCAACGGTAAAATTACCAGTGTTAAAACCAACGCCGGTACGGTAATAGCCGATGCCTTCCTATGTGCCCTTGGCAGTTATTCACCGCAAATCTTAAAAACCGTGGGCATTGATATTCCGATTTATCCGATTAAGGGCTACTCCCTCACTCTGCCCATTGAAGACGAAAGTCGTGCACCCCAGTCCACCATCATGGATGAAACATACAAAGTGGCTGTCACTCGTTTTGAAGATCGAATTCGCGTAGGCGGCACCGCAGAAATTGCGTCATACAATTTAGAGTGCCCGAAAAAACGTCGCGCCAGTGTGGACTTTGTCATTCAAGACATGTTCCCAGGGGCTGCCGATGTGAGCAAAGCGGAGTTCTGGACAGGTCTAAGACCGATGACACCTGACAGCACGCCAGTATTAGGTGGCACTAAGTACTCCAACTTATATCTTAATACCGGCCACGGCACACTGGGTTGGACCATGTCACTGGGCTCGGCCAAATTTGTATGCGACATCATCAATCAAAAAACACCGGATATTGACCCAGAAGGTTTATCCATTGAGCGCTACGCGTAAACCCGTTTATTCATTTGTTAATCGACATAGCCATTAAGGAACTTCCATGACAAACAAAAGCATTATCAACACAGAAAACGCACCCGCTGCCATCGGCCCTTATTCACAAGCAGTAAAAGTAGGCAACACGGTTTATTTATCGGGTCAAATTCCACTAGACCCAAAAACCATGGAAATGGTGACGGAATCGTTTGAAGCCCAAGCCGTACAAGTATTTGAAAATTTAAAAGCTGTGGCACATGCCGCTGGTGGTGATTTATCGAACTTTGCTAAAATGACCATATTATTATCTGACCTAAAATACTTCGCCCAAGTAAACGAGCTAATGAGCCAGTATTTTTCTGAGCCCTACCCTGCACGTGCCGCTTATGCAGTGAAAGCGTTACCAAAAGATGCCGACATCGAAATCGAAGCGATCATGGCTCTGTAAGAAAAACCGTTAAAACAAATGACGCACAGGCCGCGTCATTTGTTTTATTAACAGTAACACCCTCACTAGGGTGAATGAGAGAAGTACCATGGGTAGAGCTGCCACCGCCACCATTAATCTAGATGCCTTTCGTCACAATTATCGACTGGCAAAATCCGTTGCCCCCACACAACAAGCTGTCGCCATTATTAAAGCCGATGGCTATGGTCATGGCGCCATCAAATTAGCCTTTTCACTTGAAAACGAAGCCGATGCGTTTGGCGTAGCATGTATTGAAGAGGCACTGGAACTTCGCCAAGCAGGCATCACAAAACCTATTCTATTATTAGAAGGATTTTTCACTGCCGATGAATTACCGCTGATCAGTGAAAATAATTTTTGGTGCGCCCTGCATAGCCTTGAACAAATTGATGTGATCGCCCAGTCCAACCTATCACAGCCGATTAATATCTGGTTGAAAATGGACAGCGGTATGCACCGCTTAGGTATCATGCCAGAAGATTATCGCAGTGCGTTTGAACAATTAAACGCCCTAGACCAAGTAAATGAAATTGTTTTAATGAGTCACTTCGCCAGCGCCGATGACTTCGCAAGCCCCGTCACAGGCCAACAAATCAAATGCTTTGATGACGCCTGCCAAGACTTAGATGCACCTGTGAGTATTGCTAACAGCGCCGCCACACTTGGCCACGATTCGGCCCGTCGTGCATTTCAACGCCCTGGTATCATGCTTTATGGCGCAACGCCTTTTGATAATCCACACCCTCTGGCGGATCAATTACAAGCGGTTATGACGTTAACCTCTGAAGTGATTGCCGTGCGCGATTTAAAACCCGGCGATGGCATCGGTTACAGTCATCGCTTTGTGTGTAAGCAACCCACAAAAGTGGGCACCGTGGCCATGGGTTACGCCGATGGGTATCCACGTCATGCTAAAGATGGCACGCCTGTTATCGTCAATGGACAGCGCACCACCATTATTGGGCGCGTGTCCATGGACATGTTAACCGTGGATTTAACTCATATTAAAGACGCGAAGGTTGGCTCTAAAGTGGAATTGTGGGGCGATAACTTACCCGCCGCACAAGTGGCGCCCTATGCCGATACCATTCCTTATACGCTATTCACCGGCATTACCCGCCGTGTGCATAAAAAATATATTAATGAATAAATTATTTGGATTAAGCCGCGAAGCTTAATCAGCCGATTTCTTTTATTGTTGTCGTTAAGCTTTGGGCACCCTCGGGTGCCCGTTTTTTATTTTTCGTAAGTATTAATGATATTTTCAAACGCATCGTATTCGTTAACGGTATCCAGTATGCCATCTCTATCGGTATCGACTTCATCCTTATATAAACCACCCAAGTTAAAGTACTGAACTTTAATCGGCTGGGATGTGTGCTTATCTAAAAAACGCACTCTATCAACCACACCATATTGATACTTAACTTCATAGTTTTTAAAACCATCCCCATTCGTATCAGACCTAGATAGGATCGCGCTGCCTTGTTTATAGTTTATGATGGTCTCAAAGGTTCCATTAAAGTCATCATCTAATCGAGCGTAGTTGGCTAACCCGAGACGATTATTGTGAGAGATCATATCCACCTCACCATCAAAGTTACGATCAATTTCTGTTCGAATAAAACGATCACCTGAGTAAATCCAGTTTTCATCTCGCATGCCATCTTGATTGTAATCAATGCCGTCGATATACATCGGTTGATCAAAGTACTGATACATAGCAAACGCGCCCAACGCGATACCCATAACACATGACAGTAGCCACTTCATTGCATGAATGCTGTCTTTGGGTTGCCTAGCCACAGCTTGCTCTTTGTTTATTTCAGGTAAAACATTATTTGCTTGCCAAGCATCAATGATTTCCCTTGCTTGAGCATAGTAGGTGTCATCAATTAAAATTCTAACCAAACCAAAGGTTTGAATCTCACCGACGCCTCCTTGCAAAAACTCGCCATCAATTCGAGCGCTTAAATGCTGTTGCACCAGTAAGTCTACTAACATATGGGCTTCTAACGCATTTTCAGCTTCGTAGAGCAACGTCATTGTCATTTGGAATCATCCTGATGGGTGTTGATTAACATATTAACTCAAATATTTTCGAGAGTGTTCGATCACGGTCTCTACTCGTTTTGCCCGTGCTTTATGTTTACGCGTACATAGATAGAGAGTTTCACTAACTGGGTGGTTCAAGGCATGCACCTTGATTAAGTTGGATGACTGAAACGCATCCACTGCATACTTGGGTAAAACCGTAAAACCCAAACCGAGGCTCACAGGTTCTAAGATCAAATGAATCTGATTTGAAAACCCGGTTTTGGTAAATTCATTGCTATGTTGGAATTGTGGATAATTTTCACCTAATAGTAATTGCGCATGATGCGCGCCATCTGGGTGATCAATGAACCCTAAGGCCATGAGGGTTGACCAACTGGGTGTGTCTACATCTTTAGGCGTCACCAGCAATAACGGCTCTTGCGCCACCACCTCACATGCAACATCGATTAATTGAGAGGGACGGGTCATGAAGCCCATATCCACCTCATCTTGAACAAGGACTTTTTCAACGCTGGCATTGGGTGCAAAGCGATAATCCATGACCAGCTTAGGGTGCGTTTGCTGTAGGCGTATTAACTGAGGGTAGAGTTTCAAACCCACGCTGCCAGGGGACATAATTCGCACTAAACCTTCATGAGGTGGATCAAATGCCACTCGCTGCTCTAAATTAGACAGGGACATGATAATAGAGCGCCCCTCTGTGTATAAACGCTCACCGGCTTGTGTCAGGGAGAATTGCTTGCCTTCTCTGGCCAGCAACAACTGGCCCAATTGCTCTTCTAACTTATGAATATGCTGGGTCACACCGGATTGCGTCATATGCAGTTGCTGTGCAGTACGGGTGAAGTGCCCCACTTCCACTAAGGTGCAAAAGGTACGCAACCAGACCGGGTTAATCATTACAAAATATACTCATAATAATAAATATTGATAATTTTAAGTAATTATCAACCTTGTGTACGCTTTATTCAACATTTACGCATGAAGAGGCAAAGATTATGAGTTCCATCTACCCACGTAACTTTTCACATATTGGCATTTCGGTGCCGGATTTAGAGGCCGCGGTTAAGTTCTACACCGAGGTATTAGGCTGGTATCGCATTATGGAGCCCACGCAAATACTCGAAGATGGCAGCCCCATTGGCGAAATGTGCACCGATGTATTTGGTGCTGGCTGGGCCAGTTTCCGCATTGCTCACTTATCCACCGGTGATCGCATTGGTGTGGAGCTGTTTGAATTTAAGAACCAAGTGAACCCTGAGAACAACTTTGAATACTGGAAAACCGGTATCTTTCACTTTTGTGTACAAGATCCAAACGTTGAAGAGCTGGCTGAGCGTATTGTGGCTGCAGGCGGCAAAAAACGCATGGAAGCGCCGCGTTACTATTACCCAGGTGAAAAACCTTACCGCATGATTTATATGGAAGATCCATTTGGTAACATTCTTGAAATTTATAGCCACAGCTATGAATTAATTTACAGCGAAGGGGCTTACTAAACTGGCAAGGGTACTCACACCCAAACATACGGGCCAGTTGACTGGTCCGTATCGTTCTTTCCTATTTCCAACAGCCCGTTCACAAATTCGCAATAATGCTGTGCACACTTATGACGTACAATGTGCGCTTTATTTTTGTGCGTTTATGTTTCTATGTCTATGTCTTGTGATCAATCGGTTTCACAGCGCTGGCTTAAAGGTGCTTTGGCAGCCTTACCATTAAGCATTGCGGTTATCCCATGGGGGATTCTTGCAGGCTCTCTTGCACTGGATGCGGGACTCAATCCATTTGAAAGCCAAGCCATGTCAGCGGTGGTTTTTGCTGGCGCCGCTCAACTGGTGGCTGTGGGAATGATTAAGGCTGGCGTGGGACTGAGCAGTATTTTAATCACCACCTTGCTGATCACTTCTCGACATTTTTTGTACTCCATGGCCATGCGACCCAACATCACCCCATTACCGTTCAAATGGCGAGTCACGCTCGGCTTTTTACTCACCGATGAATTATTTGCGATTATCGCAGGCGGAAAAAAGCCGAAAGAGACATCGCAGACATTAGATCGCTGGTATGCATTAGGCGTGGGATTAAGTTTTTACATTGTGTGGAATATCGCCACCCTCGCGGGCATCTTAGTGGGCAGTCACATTCCCAATCTAGATAGCTGGGGATTAGATTTTGCTATTGCTGCTACGTTTATTGCCATTGTCACGCCACAAATTAATCGGCCTTCGATTTTAATTTGCGTATTAGTGAGCTTGGTCACTTCGGTTGTGTGTGAATTATTTCAAATACCCTCTGGGCTGTTAATTGCTTCTCTCTTAGGCATGACTGTGGGCACCTTATATGCAAAAGCGACAGGTGAAACACAATGATTACGCTGACCATTTGTCTGATGGCTTGCATCATCTTTTTAAGCCGTTATGGATTTTTAGAGCCGCGTTTGCCTATTACGTTAAACGCATCGACATTGCGGTTTTTAAGTTATTCCGCCCCGGCAGTATTAACCGCCATATGGGGGCCCATCGTATTTGTTAGCGAGGAGGGTTTAAATATTCATTGGAGCAATCAATATCTATTGTGCGCGGCCTTTGCCACGGTGCTCGCAGTGACCACTCGAAACACCTTGCTGACCACCATTCTCAGTATGGTGTTATTTTTTGGGTTACGTTTTTGGCAAATGTAACGCTATTAGACTCGTCGCTTCGCATATCCATAAGCACCGAGTGTTAACCCTGCATAAATTAAACCGATGAACAGCAACTGTTCGGGTTGCTCTGTCCATTCAAAATAGATTATTAACACACTGCCCATTAGCAAGCCAGCAATGGCGAGCAAGGTCACCACTACTGATGATTGGGTTAGATGGCGAATTTTAAAGTTGGCATACGCCATCAGCACTGACACCAACAAAAACGTCACGCTACCAAACTCTAATATCACCTTTAATGATCCTGCTAATACTAATACGCAGGCAAGCAAAGCCATCATCACAATGGCATGCACAGGAATATTACGATAACGCCGAGCGAGGGTTAGCGGGAAAAACCCTTGGCTGGCAATCACCGCCATTTGTCGAGACGCGCCAAACAAGGTGCCACTAATGGCGCTGCTGGTTGCTAACAGTGCGCCTAGAACCACAAGATCGGTTCCCCAGTGTCCTAAAATTTTGTCAGCACCAGAAGCCAACGCAAATTCTTGATTCGCAATAATATCGTCAAACGGAATGGCGAGGATGGCGCCAATGGAGATCACCATATAAATCACAATGGCCAGAGCGATGGCGCTATAAATAGCCTTAGGAATATTTTTTTCCGGTGAGTCCATTTCGTTCACCGCATTAATCACCAATTGAAACCCTTCATAAGCCACAAACGTTAACGAAGCCACAATGAATATACCCAACCAGGTGCCATGACTGTCATTATGAATGAACTGAGGCAAGGTGGTTTGGCTGTTGTTAATTAACACAAACGAAATCACAACCAGTATCAGCAATTTCGAATACACCATGATATCTTCGATCTTGCCCATGCCCTTTACACTCCACACATTCACCAAAGTAAAAACCGCTATGATGCCAATGGCCACAAGTTTTCGCATCCACTCACTATCCGCGAAGGCAAACCCGCTAATGGCATAAGATGAAAATGTATACGCATAAAGTGCAATGGTACTGATGTAGCCAAAAATCACCCACCAGCCAATTAATGAAGCACTGAACGGCGAATTAGGAAAGGTCCGTTTAAAAAATGAATAAGTCGCACCTTCATCTTGGTAATAGACACCCAGTTTGATATACGAATAAGCCGCTAAGGTGGCAATCAAACCGCCAATTAAAATGGCAACCGGCGTGTACACGCCAATCATGGCAACTGAAATACCCAGAATGGTAAAGATTCCCCCGCCAACCATTCCGCCAAGGGCAATGGCGATCAGCTCAGGTACACCCAGTTCTTTTCCTCGCTTACGATGCAGCGAATGAATGCCAAATTTCAAACTGTCTCTCCAATTTTTTCAACTGCAAACGTATGATGATTACGCACATTCAATATTCGATAGAGAAATAAAAAAGGCTTGTAAATACAAGCCTTTCAAACAAGATAAGGATGGCTATTTACTTGCGTCCTAGCATACGCGAGAGCAAACCATCCTTTATTTTATACTCATGCTTTAATGCACCAGCAATATGCAACACTAAAGCAAGTATCACAAGGTTAGCGCCAATTTCATGCACTTCATGGCCAAGTCCGCCTAGCCATTGTATTTTTTCACCCGCGGCGACTAACTCGGAGCCAAAAAAGTCCAAACCATGTCCGCCACCGATGCTCATCATCATACCGGAAACCGGCATCAGTACCGTGGCCAACAATAAGAACACATGAATACCTTTTGCGAGTGTATCTTGCCAAGTTGTTTGCTCATTCAAGCTGGGTAACTGCCCTTCACGTAAACGCCACACGACACGGGACAAAGCTAAAAACAAGAAAGCAAAACCTAAGGATTTATGCCAATCAATGATCTCAAATTTTTCTGGCCCCTTAGGTAACTCGCCCATATACAGACCGAGTCCTAAGACAGTAAGAAAGAAAAGCCCCGTCAGCCAGTGAAAGGCAATCGTGGGTTTTGAAAGAGGTTGATGAGTCGATTTCATATCTGTTTTCATTCAGTGTAAATATCCATTAATTGTGCCTAAATACCTTTTAGTACGCGACCCTCAGGCTAGTAAAGTAGTGTAAAACCTGCCAGTTATTGACCTAGGACACCCCTTGTAACACCCGAGCCATCCAGCGGGCGACGGCCAAATCATCCATCACTTGAGGGGAACGGCTCATCTTTTGTAATGCTTGCTCACTGGGCTCAAGAGCGATTTCTTTCCCCTTATGCATCGTCAGTAAAGCTTGCTCGTATTCATTGGTAAACTCAGGGTGCGCTTGCACGGTTAGAATTTTGTCGCCATAAGTGAGTATGGCATTTTCACAAAATGCAGAACTGGCAACACAAGTGGCATTTATGGGTTTTTCAATCACCTGGTCTTGATGCACTGCGTTTAACTGGATTTGGGTTTTACCTTCCAGCTCAATCCCCTTTAGTTCATAGGCATGAGGGCCCACTGCCCAACCACCGCTGAATTTTTCCACTTTTCCAGCAAACGCTTGTGCAATAATTTGGTGACCAAAGCAAATTCCCACCATGGGTATGGCGTGCTCATGAATATTGATAATCCACTTCTTCAGCTTTTGCATCCAAGGCGTATTGTCATACACACCACACGCAGATCCTGTAATCAACCAAGCATCACAACAATCAATCGCGCTTGGCCATTGATCATCAATGACATTAAACACCTCATACTCAAATGTCACCTGTGCTTTATGAAACAACTGCTGGAACATATGAGCATAGCCCACATGGGTGTCAAAATGAGGTTCATCAATGTGACCCGTTACTAAAATACCAACCTTCATAACTTACCCATTTATCATTATTTTATTGATGAATCAAAAAAGCCGAAGCAAATCACTGCATCGGCTTTTTATTAAGAGGGTGCACGTCACAGACCTTGCGACGCACAACACTAACGTTGGATTAAGAAGACACACGAGTTTGAATAAAGTCCGCCATCCAGTTTGCCACTTTATCAGACTGCGTAGCCGAACCTTCTTTACGTAGGGTTTCTAAGCCAGCTTCGGCTGTGTCAGTGGGTACCACTGGCCCTTTGCGCGCTTCAACAAGAGCATCTTCATACTCCACAGTGAATTCAGGGTGAGCCTGAAATGTCAGGATACGATCATCATAAACAAGACCGGCGTACTCACAGAAATCAGATTTCGCAAAGACCACGGCATTATCCGGCTTCACCAGCACTTGATCTTGGTGCATCGCATTGATGGTAAAATCTGTTGAATCATCTTTAATGAAATCATTTTCACCGGTCAATTCGTATGCGTGCAAACCCACACCCCAACCGCCAGGGTATTTATCCACTTTACCGCCAAATGCTTCGGCAATAATTTGATGGCCAAAACAAATACCCACCATGGGCTTTTTGCTGGCATGGATATCTAAAATTAACGTTTTTAATTTTTGCATCCATTCAAGGTTTTGATACACATTGAATTTAGAGCCGGTAATAATCCAAGCGTCACAGACGTTTTCCGAAGCCGGAAACACATCTTCGCGCACATCATAAACGTCATATTCAAATTCATAGCCGCTTTTAGAAAAAAGCTGCATAAACATTTCAGAGTACGAGCCAAACTGATGAATTAATTCATCTGGTGTAATACCTGTGGCCAAAATACCGATTTTCATTTTCTAACCTATTTGTGTGCAGGTGCTGTTGCCAGCACCTTTATGAATCTACATTAGCCTTCTTGAGCGGCTGCTAGCATCTTGTTTTGTTTTCGCATATACAGCATGGCGAAGATCACACCAACCGCCACGATCGCAATCATTAAGGTTGCCAATGCGTTTACTTCTGGTGTAACCCCTAAACGGACTTTAGAGAAGATCACCATAGGCAAGGTGCTGTCACCTGGGCCCGACACGAAGCTTGCAATTACCAAGTCATCTAAAGATAAGGTAAATGACAGCAACCAACCGGCAATGAACGCAGGGGAGATCAACGGTAATGTCACTAAGAAAAACAATGTAGAAGGTTTCGCACCTAGATCCATTGCGGCTTCTTCTAATGTGTCATCCAGCACCACCAAACGGGACTGAACAATCACCGCCACATACGCTAAACAGAAGGTTGTATGAGCAATGATCACCGTCATTTCACCACGACCAGCAGGCCAGCCAAAGGCACTTTCTAGTGCTACGAATAACAACAATAGCGATAAACCGGTAATTACCTCAGGCATCACCAGTGGTGCACTCACCCAACCTGAAAATAATAATTTACCGCGAAAGCGTCCCATACGAGACAACGCAAAGCCCGCCATGGTGCCCAGTACCACAGCAAGGGTGGCACTGATGAAGGCAATTTTTAAACTTAAAAATGCCGCATCCATGATTTGATCGTTTTTAAATAACTCGCCATACCATTTGATTGACCAGCCACCCCAAACCGTTACCAGTTTGGATTCGTTAAAACTGTAAACAATCAGCGAGATAATAGGCGCATATAAGAAGATGAATCCGAATGCCGCCGTTGAATTTAAAAATAGAGAACGCCTTTTCATTACATGCCCTCCTCTTTGCCGGACTTGTTACGAATCAACATGATCGGCAACACTAAGAATACAAGCATGACAGTGGCCACCGCAGATGCCATCGGCCAATCGCGGTTCAATGAAAACTCATCCCACAAGACGCGACCAATCATCAAGGTATCCGATCCACCTAACAGAGCAGGAATCACGTACTCACCTACCGCTGGAATAAACACCAACATACAGCCAGCAATGATACCCGGCATGGCAAGTGGAACCGTAATCATAAAGAAGCTTTGAATCGGGCGAGCACCCAAGTCTTCAGCGGCTTCAAGCAATGAGATATCCATTTTTTCAAGCGCCGAATACAGCGGCAGAATCATGAAAGGCAGGTAGGTATAAACAATACCAATATAAACAGCAAAGTCTGTTTGCAGCATGGTTAACGGTTCATTAATGATGCCCATGCTCATGAGCACTTCATTGACCAAGCCTTGTTTCTTCAGAAGGCCAACCCAAGCGTAAACACGCAATAAGAAAGACGTCCAGAATGGTAAAATAACCAAGGCCAATAAAATACCGCGGTATTTATCATCGCTGCGCGCAATCAAGTAGGCGATGGGGAAACCCACCAGCAAGGTGAAGAAAGTTGATACTGCTGCAATTTTAATTGAGCTTACGTAAGCATCAAAATAGAAACTGTCTTCCCATAAGTATAAGTAGTTGCCTAAGTTCAATTTAATATTGAGATAGGCTTCTTCCATATCAAAATCAAGAAGATCGGTATAAGGCGGTACCGCAATGGCTGACTCGGACAATGAAATTTTAAACACCACTAAGAAAGGTATAAAAAAGAACACCGCCAACCAAAGGTAAGGCACAGAGATCACACTTAAGCGACCCCAGTTAATGTTTCTCAATGATATAAAGCGTGCTTTCCAAGTAGAGAATCCAGAAAGCCACACGTTTCCAGATAATGAACTCATGATGTTAGTACCACGCTGCTATCCACATCCCAAGACAAGAACACCTGTTCGTTCCAAGTGAAACGCTCACCCATATCGCGGGCAAAGTTAGGTTGTGTGACTCGAATTTCTTTACCGCTTTGCAAACGCACACGATAAACAGACAAGCTACCCATGTAGGCGATTTCGATGATTTCACCTTTCATGCAGTTATCATCTTGCGCGGGCTTAACACGGGTCATGTTAATTTTTTCAGGACGCAATGCCACATGCACGCGCTGTTGAGGCGCACAGCTGATGCCGTGAGCCACAAATAAAGGACAACCCGCTTCTTTCGATTCAATGCGAACGCTGTCCACATTATCTTCTGTCACAAAGCCTTCAAATAAGTTAACGGAACCAATGAATTCCGCTACGAATCGGCTATTTGGGTATTCGTATACATCATGAGGTTCGTCAGTTTGAACAATTAACCCCTGATTCATAACACCGATACGTGTCGCCAGTGTCATGGCTTCTTCTTGGTCATGGGTTACCACAACAAAGGTTACACCCAGATCTTCTTGTAGATTCATGATCTCAAACTGCGTTTCTTCACGCAGTTTTTTATCCAACGCACCCAATGGCTCGTCGAGTAACAGTAATTTAGGACGTTTTACCAAAGAACGGGCCAGTGCCACACGTTGACGCTGACCACCTGATAGTTGGTGAGGCTTACGCTTACCAAGATGACCCAGCTGAACCATATCAAGCATCTCTGCCACACGGGTTTTCACATCGTGCTTGCTGGCGCCTTGGCGCTTAAGACCAAAGGCAATGTTATCGGCTACGCTTAAATGAGGAAATAATGCATAAGATTGGAACATCATATTGATTGGGCGGTTCCAAGGTTGAATGCCTTCCATGTCCACACCGTCAATAATAATTCGACCACTTGTAGGGTTTTCAAAACCGGCCAACATACGCAGAAGCGTACTTTTACCAGAGCCGGACCCGCCCAGTAAGCAGAACAACTCTTTCTTATAAATGTTTAGCGAGACATTATCGACCGCTGTAAAGTCGTCAAACTTTTTTGTGATGTTTTCGATGCGCACAAAGGGTGTCGCATCCGGTTGTTTCCATAGAGGTAGTTCAGTATTCACAGGATTCGCCACACCGGTTATGGTTGATTTTAATTCAGATGCATTCATGGATCACCGCCAATCTTTCGCTCACGGCCCGGTTAAGGGCCATTTCAAATTAGGTTGCCTGCAAGATACAGGCAAATTCAATTATTAACGTCCGGTTTTTAAACCCGTCCAAGCTCGAGATAACAGGCGATCAAACTTAGCTTTATGAGCAAGCTGCGGAAACAGCTTAGCTTTTACTGCGTCAGATGGATAGATACCTGGATTCTCTAACACCTCTTTTTCAATGAAAGGGGTGGCGGCTGTATTTGGCACCGCGTAATACACATAATTTGAAATACCTGCGGCTACTTCGCCACGCAGTACGAAATCGATGAATTTGTATGCATTTTCCTTGTTAGGTGCATCGGCAGGAATGGCCATTAAGTCAAACCATACTTGCGTACCTTCTTTAGGAATCGAATACCCTACCTTTGTGCCTTGGCCTGCTTCTTCTGCACGGCTTTGTGACTGCAAGATATCTCCATTATAGCCTAGAGTCAGACAGACATCGCCGTTGGCTAGATCTGCGATATATTGGCTAGAGTGGAAGTATTTGTAATTTTGACGGTTGGCTTTTAACAGGTCAGTGGCTTTCTTTAAATCGGCCTTGCTTTCTGAGTTAGGATCAAGCCCTAGGTAGTTCAAAGCGACCGATACAACGTCTGCAGGTGAGTCTAATAATGCGATGCCGCAATCTTTTAACTGACTGCTTAACTCAGGCTTAAAGAGTAAATCAAGAGAATCAAACTCCACGTTTTTGCCAAGGCGCTTTTCAAGCATATCGATGTTATAACCCAGACCCACAGTGCCCCATGCATAAGGGACGTTGTGAAGGTTATCTTTGTCACTACGGGAGATTTTTTGAGCCAGCTGCGCATCTACATTTTTGTAGTTACTTAGCTTAGATTTATCAATAGGCATGTAAATGCCAGCTTGTAATTGACGCTCTAAAAAAGCACCGGTTGGAACAACCAGATCATAACCGCTATTACCTGCCATCAGTTTTGCTTCTAACATTTCGTTAGAGTCGTAAACATCATAGTTGACTTTGATACCGGTTTCTTCTTCAAACTTAACGATATCGGCTGGGTCTATATAGTCCGACCAATTGTACATATTTAAAACATTTTCTTCTGCCATGGCACTGTGGCCTAAAGCAAATGTTAAAGCGGTTGCGATACCCAGCTTAAACGGATTCATAGATTTCTCCAGTGTTGCAATGTGTTATGTAGTGGGGCCACATTGTCTTTGTCGTTTCTGGTTTTTATATTCGCGTGCCGAACATATAAAACACAGAGCTGACGTTGTTTTTATTTTTATAGCTTTAGCTGAATCCGTCAGACCAAAACTTGCACGTTTATTAATCTCTTCTAGGAGATTTTGTAATTCTTTTAAGACGTCCATGTGTCTAAATTTAATGTACGCAATGGGCCATTTTTACTATATACCCCTCATTAGGTATGTAGTCACTATGCGCCACCCAAAAACAGTAAAAACGCACCAAAAGGGCATAAAAAAGACACTATTCGCACTCATTAAGTGCAAAAAGTGCCTTCAATCCTTCGCCAGTCAGCGGCTCTGGGTTTATAGCAAACCTAGATAAGACTCATATTCCACATCAGAAATACGCTCATCAAAACGCAACTGTTCTTGCTCTTTAGCCGCAGAGAACACACGAATAAATTCTTCGCCTAAATACTGGTTCAAAACATCCGAATCTTTAAAGATTTCTGTGGCTTGATCCCACTTGTTTGGCAATTGATATTCGTCGCCATACTCTTCGGTTTCGGTATACGCGTCGCCCTCAATTGGCTTAGGCGGCATCAATTTATTTTCAATGCCGTACAGTGCACCGGCCAAAATGGTCGCCAGCACAATGTATGGGTTGGCATCTGCGCCGGACACACGATGCTCAATACGACGAGCCACTCCTGGGCTTTCAGGAATACGCACCGCAACCGTACGGTTTTCATAACCCCAGCACGCAACAGTCGGCGCGTGAGCCCCTTTCATGAAACGACGGTAAGAGTTCAAGTGTGGTGCAAACACCAGCATGCCATCGGCCATGGTGTGCAACAAACCCGCTACCGCGTGTTTAAGGATATCTGTGCCTTCATCGGTACCGTCATCAAAGATGTTTTTACCGTCTTCATCTAACAGGCTGAAGTGAACGTGGAAGCCATTACCACTTTGATCGGTATATGGTTTGGCCATGAACGACGCACTGAAGCCATGCTTACGCGAAATACCTTTCACCAAACGCTTAAACAAAATGGCTTGGTCTGCGGCTAACATTGGGTTATCCACATGGATTAAGTTAATTTCAAACTGGCCAGGGCCCAATTCTGAAATAATGGTGTCCGCAGGAACCCCTTGAAGCTCGCATGTTTCACGCACTTCAGTGAAGAAGGCTTCTAGGTTGTCCATTTCATCAATGGAGTAGCAATCGGTTTCACTTAAACGACGGCCGTGACCATCCAGCATCTTAGGTGGACGTGGGCGCTGATTTTTTTCTGACTCAGCATCCATCAGGTAAAACTCAAGCTCCGTTGCCATTACAGGGGTGATACCTAACTGTTTGAAGCGATCTGTAATGTGCGCCAGAATTTGGCGTGGATCCGCCATGAAACGACTGCCATCAGGGTTAAACATCATGGCTAAAATTTGGTTACGAGGAGATTGCGCCCAAGGCACAGGGATAGGCTCATGCACAGGCATACAAATGCCATCACTGTCACCGGTTTCAAATACTAGCCCGTTCTCCAAAACGTCATTGCCCCAGACATCCAAGCCCACAACGGAGCGTGGCAGTTTGATACCCTCTTTTGCCATTTTTTTACTGGCATTGGCTGGCATACGCTTACCGCGTAAATTACCGTTTAAGTCCGTTATAAATAAATCAAATTCAGTATCGTTATTCGATGACATAGTCATTTCTCTTTGATCGTTACCGCAAGCGGCATGGCAGGAATTGCCTGCAATTTACAAAATGTTTTCATTATTCTTTATTTTTGTGATCACAATAACCTTTGAATTGTGATCACAAAAATATTTCAAGGATCATCACAACAGAGTAACATACGCCTAATAAAGCAAAATACGATCCCATTATGATCTGAACCATCCAAGGCCATTAACACTTCATGGATAAGAACTCTCCCATAGAATTTACCTTAGCTGAGCGTGATGCATCTGTAACTATCACCCAATGGGTATATGCCACATTACGTAATGCCGTCATGGACGGGCAGATCCTCCCCGGGCGAGCCCTGACCATACGCGAGCTTGCTAAAGAGCTTGGGGTCAGTCCCATGCCTGTGCGTGAAGCACTTCGCCAATTGGCCGCTGAAAACGCCTTGGAAATACAAGGCAATCGCCGCGTCATGGTGCCCAAAATGACCGCCATGAAGTTCAATGAGCTTTGCCAAGCGCGCATAGCCCTTGAAAGCCATGCCGCGGAACGGGCTCTGCCCTACATTGACGACGCACGCCTACAAACCCTGCAACAAATTGATGCCTTAATCGACGACACGCAAATGGCAGGGGATCATCGGCCGGTCAGTGCACTTAACCAAGAATTCCACCGCACCTTATACAGTGCAAACCCCCATCAAGTCACGCTTCCTTTGATAGAAAGCTTATGGTTGCAGCTTGGCCCCTTCATGCGCTTAGCCAGTGCTCACTTAGAAGTGTCGAATCAGGTGGATCGGCACACAGAAGCCATGGCCGCCATCGAGAAAAGAGATGCCATTGCCCTTCAATTGGCCATCAAATCCGATATTCGAGAAGGGTTTAACTTCGCCAGCACCCCTGAATTGTTACAACGCTTCATTGATGAGTCCAACCGCCACAGCTAACGCGTCAACCGCACCCTTATTCACATCAAAAACAAGGATCTTCACGATGCTTGTTTTTGCTCCCTTGGGCACTTAGTCAGCTATATTGAGTGAATAGATATGGTCATCGCCCTACAAAATATCAATAGGGGATTGCCTATTTATTTTCGATCACCATGGGATTTTGAAATAAACCAATCTGATCAGCCTAGCCCTTAGAATCCCTTCATCTAATCAATGAGGTTGTAGATAGAATTTCGGCCTTCGGTATTGACATATTAATTTTGTGATCACAAAATAAAGTCATTAATACCAAATAATACTTGATAGCCTGGCTATCCTTAGGAGTCACCATGTCCAAAACCCCACTCAACACCCAGCAAATCCAGCAACTGGATGCCGAGCACCACTTACACCCGTTTACCAATACAGGTGCATTAAACAAAAAAGGCGCCCGTGTCATCGAAAAAGCCGAAGGGGTTTACCTGTGGGACAGCGAGGGCAATAAGCTTTTGGACGGCATGGCGGGCCTGTGGTGTGTCAACATGGGTTATGGCCGTAAAGAATTAGCCGACGTGGCTTACCAGCAAATGCAAGAGCTGCCTTACTACAACACCTTTTTTCAGACCACCCATCAGACTGCGGCGCAACTGGCCAAAGAAATCGCCAGCATCACGCCCCATGACCTAAACCGTATCTTTTTCGCTAACTCGGGCTCAGAAGCCATCGATACCATCTTGCGACTGGTCCGTCATTACTGGGCCATTCAAGGCAAGCCGTATCGCAATATCGTGATCTCCCGCGAAAACGCTTACCACGGCTCAACCATGGCAGGCGCTAGTTTAGGCGGTATGGGCGGCATGCACGCTCAAGGCATGCCGCTTGTGCCTGGCATTGAACACATCCGCCAGCCTTACTGGTACGGTGAAGGCCGCGACCTAAGTGAAGAAGCTTTTGGTCTGGCATGCGCGCAAGCCCTAGAAGAACGCATCTTAAAAGTCGGCCCTGATAACGTGGCGGCCTTTATCGGCGAACCCATCCAAGGGGCTGGCGGCGTCATTGTGCCGCCAGCAAACTACTGGAGTGAAATTCAAAAAATCTGTCACAAGTACGATATTTTATTGATTGCCGACGAAGTGATTTGTGGTTTTGGCCGCACGGGAAATTGGTTTGGCAGCGACACCTTGGGCATTAAACCTGACATTATTTCAATGGCTAAAGGTCTCTCTTCAGGTTACCTACCCATCGCAGCGGTTGCTGTGGGCAACCGAATCAGTGATGCCCTAACCGCTCACGATGATGACTTCAATCACGGCTATACTTATTCAGGTCACCCTGTGAGTGCGGCTGTCGCCCTTGAAAACATTCGCCTAATGAAAGAAGAGAACATCGTGGAATACGTTGGCAAGGATATCGGCCCGTATTTCCAGAATGCATTACGTGAACGGTTAGGTGCGCATCCACTGGTTGGCAATATCGTCGGTACGGGTCTTATTGCAGGTATCGCTTTGGTGAAAAACAAAGAAACCAAAGAATTCTTTGGCGATGACATTGATATCGGCACAATCTGTCGTGACCATTGCTTTGAAAACGGTTTAATCATGCGCGCAACCGGAAGCCGTATGGTATTATCACCGCCACTTGTTATCAGCCGCGATGAAGTGGACGAGTTAATTGATAAAGCATTATTGTGCTTTGATTTAACACTCAAGTCTGTGAGCTAAAAAAGTATGGCAGCCAGATCTGATCTGGCTGCAATACTGACAGTCTTTTATTTTTCGGCGGCGTATTTTTTACCGAGGCAACATGAACTCCATCACAGGCCAAGACCCTCAACAGGTTAATTGGCAAAAACAATTGGCATCACTGATCGACCATATTCGTCTGCGCAGCTTTCCTAATGCGCTGGAGGAATTTCTCGCCAGCCAATGTCACTTTGATAGTGTATTGATGCTGACGTTTAAAAAGTCTTTAAAGCCGATTGTATTGCACCCAACGAATCAGGCTGAACACAGCCCAACTTTGCGTAGTTATTTAAAGAAAGAATATATTCTGGACCCGTTATGTACGTCTATTGAACAAGGAACCATTCCTAATATCAGTCGGCTATCAGACATTGCTCCGGATTCATTTGAAACCACCGAGTACTATCAAACCTGTTATAAAGATTTTGATTTTGTTGATGAAATTAACATCGCAATCAAACTGGATAACGATGTGACCTGTGCCATAACCATTGGCAGAAAGTCTCGCCTTGGTACCATCACTCGGGCAGAACTGAAACGCCTCAATGATGTCTACCCGATTATCAATTCGTTAGTACGTCAGTTTTGGTTATCTCAATCACAAGAATATGTGAAGTACGAAACAGAAGCAGGGGCAATGAAACATGCTCTTAGCACGTTTGCCAATGGTGTATTAACAAAGCGCGAGCAAGAAATTACTGCGCTGATCTTGCAAGGGCACTCATCTAAAGCCATTGCCAATCAGTTAAATATCAGCTTAGGTACCGTTAAAGTGCATCGTAAAAATATTCATACCCGTTTAAATACATCCACTCAGTCTGAAATATTCACTTTGTTCTTAAGTCACCTTAATGAACTGGAATCCAGCCCTAGCACATTGTAACGCGACACTATCGTATGATTCTTTAAAAGCACGCATTAAGCGTGTTTTTTTTTGCTTTTCGAACGACCAAAAAAAACGCGACCCAGGGTACAAGGTCGCGTAATAAAAACACTCAATAAAAAGAAAAGACAGCACATCTTTATCTTCAATCAGTGTGATTATAATAACTAGCCATCACAAGTTTGCCTATATCTCCGAATAGGTAGACCGTTCTGCCCACTTACTTTTGTTTATTGGCCGCCAATACATACAAGTATTCAAGGGCCAAAGTAGCAGCCGCTAACGACGTGATTTCTGCATGATCGTAAGCTGGAGACACTTCAACCACATCCATGCCAACAAGATTTAAACCTTGCAAGCCGCGGATAATTTTAAGCGCACAATCGGTTGTTAAACCCGCCGCCACTGGCGTGCCTGTGCCTGGTGCATAGGCAGGATCAAGGCAATCAATATCAAACGTGACGTACACTTTTTTATCACCCACACGCTGCTTAATTTTCTTTAGCGTTTCCTGTGGGCCATTATCCCCTACCCAAGCACCGTCTAGCACTTCAAACGGATAGCCTTCACGAGTGAAGTTAGTGCGAATCCCGATTTGTAACGAGTGCTGCGTATCCACAATGCCTTCTTCTACCGCATGATGCAAAAAAGTGCCATGGTCATACTGACTACCACCGCTATAAGTATCGGTGTGGGCATCGAAATGAATGAGCGCAACTGGGCCATGCTCTTTCGCCACAGAACGTAAAATTGGTAGCGTAATGAAATGATCACCGCCGATGGTTAATGGATTCTTACCGGCTTTTACAATATCTAGAATATGCGCCTCAAGGTTATCCACTAATGTTTGCGGCTCACCATGTTTAAAGCGCACGTTACCTATGTCCGCCACGTTTAAGTGGTCATCCAATGCAAAATCCCATGGCCAGCGCTCACCTTCCCACGCCAAGTTAATGGACGCGGCGCGCACACCGGAGGGCCCCATACGAGCACCCGCTCTGCCGGATGTGGCCATATCAAATGGCACGCCGCTGACAATGACTTCCGCATCGCTGGTTGCAAGATCCTGAACGAGAGGAAACTCCAGAAAGGTCACACCAAGTGAACCGTAAATTGGATAGTCTGCGTTGGCCGCATTGGCACTGGATTGAGACATGTTAAGCCCTTTTATTTTGTACGCTAAATTACAATCAGTGTAGACAGGGGCTGATAATTAGTGAAATGCATATTTTCAATACAAGTATGTATATAATTAATACAATATTTTAAAGGATGCACTTCATGAATCTGCGCCAGTTCGACTTAAACCTGCTGATTATTTTTGATGCCTTGATTACTGAGTGCCACGTGAGCCGAGCAGCGGACAAAGTTTTCTTGAGCCAGTCGGCCATGAGTCATGCGCTGAATCGACTTCGCCAACAATTAGGCGACCCAATACTGGTGCGCACTGAGCAAGGCTTACAACCCACTGCTAGAGCGTTATTGATGGCGCCCAAAGTTCGCAGTGCCCTACAACTGTTACAACAATCCATTACACCCAGCGATGAATTTGATGCCGCTCAATCCGACCGCACGTTTACCATCGCCAGTACGGATTACTTTGAAGCCGTGATTTTCCCAGAGTTGCTAAGTTACCTGCTGACAATGGCACCCAACATCAAAGTAGAAATAGAAATGATTGCAGAAGACGCTTGCCAGAGCCGTCTTGCCAATGGCGATGTGGATTTGGTCATGGGGATGGATGCCGAGCAATCCTTGCCTAGCCACCTGATCAGTGAACATTGGTTGCAAGAATCTCAAGTATGTTTGGTTGCCACAAACCATCCAAGCGCAAAAACCAGTTTGAGCTTAACCCTGTATTTAAAGCTGTTTCATGTGGTGTTTTGGGATGTGAGCCAAGTGAGTGCCAACTCGGTGGATACCTGGCTTGATCAACAAGGCCTGTCTCGCCAACACATGGCGCGCACCGTAAACTACATGGCCGCAGCGCGCATTGTGGAAAAAACCAACGCCGTTATGACACTACCATTACATATGGCGCAATTATTTCAGCGCATGCTGGATGTTCGCATCGTCAAGCCGCCTAAAGGCATTCCC